>JASLRF010000605.1 GCA_030744095.1 Pirellulaceae bacterium
GGCCACCATCCGATAGTAAGTGTACATTAGTATATTATTTTGGAGACAATCCGTTTTGGTCTGAAGGAGGGCCCAAGGATGGCAACTGTCACATCGACGGTAACTGGAGAAAAGAATTCTCAGGCACAGCAAGGGAGTGAATCGGCCAGATCTGGCGGACTTCAGATCGAATCACAGTTTTGTCCAACCGGGGTCAGGGATCCATTCGACACGGTTGAATGGGAATTACGAAGCGCTGGTATCAAGGACGAGAATGGCGATTTGCTGTTCGAGCAGACGGATTGCGAAATCCCGGCGACATGGAGCCAGTTGGCGACCAATGTCGTGGTAAGCAAGTACTTCTATGGCGAAAACCACACTTCCGAACGTGAGAAGAGTGTTCGGCAACTCATACACCGGGTTACGCGAACGATCGCGGATTGGGGGATCGCGGACGGTTATTTTGCCTCGGCTGACGACGGTCAGCGGTTTTACCGCGACTTGAGCTGGCTGTGTTTGCACCAGCACGGTGCCTTCAACTCGCCCGTGTGGTTCAACGTGGGCCTCTTTCCTCAATACAACGTCCATGGTGACAAGTGCAATTGGCATTGGGATCTGACGGAACAAGCCGTCAAGATGCCAGAGAATCCGTACGAGTATCCACAAGGTTCGGCGTGCTTTATTCAGAGCGTCGGAGACAACATGGAAGACATCATGGCGCTGGCCACGAGCGAAGCGATGTTGTTCAAGTTTGGCTCTGGTACGGGGACCGACCTTTCGACGATTCGTTCGCATCGCGAGCGACTATCGGGTGGTGGACGTCCGTCCGGACCACTTTCGTTCATGCGGGTCTACGATCAAATCGCGGCTGTTGTGAAGTCGGGTGGCAAAACGCGTCGCGCCGCGAAAATGCAGTCGCTCAAGATCTGGCATCCCGACGTGCTGGAATTCATCGAGTGCAAATGGAAGGAAGAGCAGAAAGCGCACACGCTGATTGCCAGTGGAAAATACGAAGCCAACTTCAACGGCGAGGCGTACAGTTCGATTCTGTTCCAAAACGCCAACTTGTCTGTCCGTGTAACGGATGACTTCATGGAGGCGGTGAGGAAAGGCGCGAAATGGGCGACTCGCTGGATTACCGATCCCAACAAGGTGGGCGACGAATACGAAGCCCGCGATCTACTGAATCGGATGGCCGAATGTGCCTGGCATTGCGGCGACCCCGGCGTGCAGTACGACAGCACCATCAACAAGTGGCATACCTGCCCCAAATCGGGGCGGATTAACGCCAGTAATCCGTGTTCGGAATACATGTTCCTCGATAACACAGCATGTAATTTGGCCAGCATTAACCTGGTGAAGTTCAATAGCGAGGATGGCACGTTTGATGTCGAACGATTCCAGGCGGCGTGTCGCTTGTTCTTGATCGCGCAGGAGATCCTGGTCGATCATGCGAGTTATCCGACTGCCGAGATTGCTTTGAACAGCCACAGATTCCGTCCGTTGGGACTGGGTTATTCAAATCTGGGTAGTCTGCTGATGTCGATCGGATTACCGTATGATTCCGAGAGCGCCTACAGCGTGTGCGGATCGATCACGGCGTTGTTGCAGGGAGCTGCCTGCCAGGCCAGTGCGGAAATTGCTTCCGTGGTGGGTACGTTTGAGGACTATCCCGAAAATCGTGAACCTTTTCTAGCGGTCATGAGAATGCACCGCGACGCAGTCGAGGAGATAGGCGACGAAGGACCTCAGTACCTCAAAGACGCGGCTCGCCGTTTATGGGACACGGTTCTCGAATCAGGACGCAAGTACGGCTTCCGCAATGCCCAAGCTACCGTCTTGGCTCCGACTGGGACCATCAGCTTTATGATGGACTGCGATACGACGGGCATCGAACCAGATATCGCGTTGGTCAAATACAAGCAGTTGGCCGGTGGCGGGATGCTGAAGATCGTCAATCAGACGGTTCGATCGGCATTGCAGCGGTTGGGCTATGACGAGTCGCAATCTGAAGCCATCATTAATTACGTCGACGAAAACGACACGATTGAAGGCGCGCCCGGTCTAAAAGACGATCACGTCGCCGTGTTCGATTGTGCTTTCAAACCTGCCAACGGTGTTCGAAGTATCAATTGGCGATCGCATGTCCGGATGATGGCAGCTGCTCAACCGTTCCTTTCCGGCGCGATCTCGAAGACCGTCAACATGCCCAATGACTCGACACCAGCCGACATCGCCGAAGCGTATATGTGGGGCTGGACGTTGGGCTTGAAAGCCTTGGCGATCTATCGAGATGGATCCAAGCTGAGTCAACCTTTGTCGACCAAGAGCGAAGGCGACAAAGACGCCGAGAAAGACGTTGAAAAAGAGCCGGCTAAAGCGAAACCGAGTCGCGAACGTCTGCCGGACACCCGCCAGTCAATCACTCACAAATTCAACGTGGGTGGTCACGAAGGCTACATTAACGTGGGTTTATACCCCGACGGACGGCCCGGTGAGCTGTTCATCACCATGGCCAAGGAAGGAAGTACCATCGGCGGGCTGATGGATTGCTTTGGAACTGCAATCTCCATCAATCTGCAGTACCGCGTACCGCTGGAAGTGTTGGTCAACAAGTTTTCGCATACACGATTCGAACCGATGGGACATACGACCAACCCGGACGTGCGGATTGCCAAGAGCGTAGTCGACTACATTTTCCGTTGGTTGGGTGTGACCTTCTTACCTGGTTATCGCGAGGCAAATCAGGGGATCACACAACCTCTGACTTCAGAAAAGAAGCCTCTAGCCGAAACAGAGCTGCTGGCTACGGCCAAGGCTCCTACAGCTGATCAAGTCAATGGAAATGGCGCGGCGACAGCGGATCCAGAAGTCGATTACGCTTTGCTGGATCGTGCCGGCGTCGCAATGAAGGTCGAATCGGATGACGGTGCCTACGCTAGCCGAGATTCGCAATTCGCTCGCTTCCAAAGTGATGCGCCGAGTTGCGACAACTGCGGTTCAATTACCGTCCGCAATGGCAACTGCTACTTGTGCCACAATTGCGGAAACAGTATGGGTTGCTCGTAATGGATTGATGGGCGGGAGGCCCCGAGCAGCCTTTTGAAGAGGAACGCGGGCGCTATCGGCAATGTTCGATGGTGCCCGTTTTTTTGCTCAAGCAAAACGACTCGGCTGTCTTCAGCGGATCGCCACTACTCGCAGACGACAATCCAACCGTTCGCTCGTAATCGCCCAAACCACCAAGGCCAACGCAATGCTCGATGCCGTTGCGTATCGAGCGGGATCGTTTCGATGACTCGAAAACCGGCCTGGCGCAGTGCTCGCCGCAGTTCTCCAGGTGTGAACACGTGGAGAAACATATTCGGTACGCCTCGGTAGTTGAAGAACTTGTCACCCGCTTCAATATCTCGAACGACCGTGGAACGCAGTAGGTTCTTAAGCAGCCACCAAGGGCCTGCCGGGTCGCGCAGGTTGTACCAGTAGTTGTGAACGTGCAAAACGAACAGCCCACCCGGTCGCAGAATCCTGCGAGTGTGTTGCAACGCACGCTGTCGGTTGTCTCGACCGCGGATCATTCCCAACGTGCTGAATAACGAAACGGCGACGTCCACCGTGTCTTCGTCGACACAATTCAACTCGACCAGATTTGCATGAATGCAGTCAATAGGCAGGTTAGCCTGGTCGGCTTTGTTGCGTACGATTGCCAGCATGGCATGGGACAGATCGATCGCCAGACCTCTCATACCGCATCGTGCCAGAGCCATGATAGCGCGTCCCGTACCACAGCCCAGATCGGCCGCGACCCCGTCCCTCAGTTGTCTCGCATGGACGTGGCTCAACACGATCTGTTCGTCAAAGTCGAACAGTCGATTATGCGAAAAATAGTCGTCGTAATCATCTGCAATATGATCGGCATGAACGTAGTCCCACAGGCCGCGACTAATTCCGGCAGGCAAACGCCACTGTGGTAGATTGGGGGAAGTCATTTGGGTGGATTGTAGCGGAAAGCCCCCGCGGCGGGACAGCCAACACAGTGTGAAGGCATGGCCACGTCCAACGCCATATCCAACGGTGACGCAGTTGATCAGCCTGGAGGAATGATCAGACGCTGGCCACAGGCCGTGCAACTGACAGACTTGCCCGCAAGTTGTGGGGTGGCCACGAATTGCTGTCCGCAAACACAACGAGCCTCGATTTGTGGTGCAATCGCTCGAGCACTACCCGGCTTGGGAACCGTCAGTGGTCGGGTGCACATAGGGCATTTCACGACTTTTCCCGCAAGCTCGCCGCGGGCCATGAAACGTTGCGTACAGTGACGGCACGTCACGTCGATCTCTTTCGGCCCTGGAATTGGCACGGTCGTCGCACAGCGGGGGCACTTGACCATCTTGCCAGCCATGTCACGGTTTGCGATCATTCGCTGTCCGCACTGGCACATGACGTCGATCTTGTCCAACGGCGCGCTAGCTTCCGGTTCAGGTTTCTTCTGGGTCGCCGGCGCGGCAAGCGTATCCTCTTGCGGCTTGGCCTTGATGAATTCTGCCAGCTCCGTTGCAAAATCCTTCATCGACTTATATCGCCGGTCGATCTCTTTCGCCATCGCCTTGGTGCAAATCTTAGTCAGTCGCGGGCTTATGTCTGGGCGATACGTTGTCGGCGATGGCGCTTCCTTGGAAATGATCTGTCCAATGATCGAAGCCACCGAACCCTGAAACGGCAGAGTCCCCGTCAGCAGTTCGTACAGGATCACACCCAAACTGTAAATGTCACAGGCGGGGCCAATGTTGGCCGATTTACCTTCGATTTGTTCCGGAGACATATAGGCAGGCGATCCCAAAATCGCCCCGTCACGCGTGAGGCGCGCGTCACCCGAGTCATCAATTTGCCTGGCCAAGCCAAAGTCCATGATGATCGGTTCGGTACGCTGATCGATCATGATGTTGCCCGGCTTGACGTCGCGATGGACCATCCCGTTCACATGGGCTTCGTGCAGCGCAAGTGCGATCTTGCGCACGACATTGGCCACGTTGCGGTCCGGCTGAGCCTTTTCCGGCGTAATGAAATTAGACAGCGTGTGACCTTGGATGTACGCCATCGTAATGAAATGCGTGCTGTCAATTTCACCGACATCATAGACGGGGCAAATGTTGGGATGCGTTAGCGTTGCTGCCGCTTTCGCTTCACGCAAAAATCGCTCGATGAACCTCGAGTCTTCTTTGGCATTTACCTTTGGGATCTTCAGCGCGACCTTGCGATCCAACTGCTTATCGTGGGCCAGATAGACTGACCCCATCGTCCCCTCGCCCAACGTCCTTTGGATGCGATAACGACCGAATTCGTCGCCGGGAAGGCGCGCACGTTCAGGACGGGCGTAATGCGCCTCATCACCCGACGCCAACATCGCCGTCTCGTCGATGTTGAGCGTTTGGGAGTCAGGTTGCTTCTCGTGTTCCGACTCCACCTCGATCTCCAGAAATACAACTTCCCTAAATCCCTCGCGCGGTGAACAGGTCGGGAAACAGCCGTCCCCTGTCGAGCTGGATGACGCGACGGGAACCACTCGCGAGAAATATCGAGCTCTCTTTCAATCATACTGTCTGGCGCAGCGAAATACAGTAAGCCTGAACCTTGTTTCAGATACCCCCAAAAAATACTAATTTTACCGACGCATTTAACCCAGTCCATAACAAATAACCCAGTCAACCGATTTGACCCACTTGTTTATCCCCACCAAGCCGATAAGCTCTTTCCTGTCGTCCTGTTTTGAAGTGCAGGACAAATCTCTCAATTCCTCCCTCACAAGGTAAAGGAGCGCATTAGAATGCTCAAATACATAGTTGTTTTGGCAGGCACGTTGGTCGTGTTCGCCGCTTCCGACGAAGTTCAAGCTCGTGGCCTACGTCGATCTCGCGGTAGCTGTCCCAATGGACAATGCTACGCCTCGACCCCGGCAGCCGCCACGAATGCTGTTGCATCGAACGGCGATACCGACGCCGCTGTCCCGGCGGCCGAAGTCACGACAAACGTCGTTGCTTCGACCAACGTGGCTCGCACGAGCTTTCGCTGGACACGAGGAACCCGCTTCTTCCGCAGACGCTAAGCACCGAGACGATCAACTATGGAGGAGAGCCGTCGTTGCTCTCCTTTTTTATGCGCAGCCAATCCACTGTTGCGGTCTTGTGGTGAGAGGAGTGATCAAAAAGAGTGCGGACCATCACCAAATGGGCTATCCTGTTCTTCCTTCTTCACCCATGTTCTTATAGCCATGTTGGTTCCAAACGGTGTGCACGGCAACGCAATTATTCCTAGCATTGCGCATCTAACCATCGTTGGACCCCAATCTGCTTCGCAGACATTCTCAGGAGGCTGACATGCGTTTCTATCTGATCTGTTTGTGGATGGTCATTGTTGGTTCCACGCATCTAGGCGTCGCTGCGGACGACGGCCTGGATCGCGCTGTCGCGGAAAAGGCATTGCATCAGGCAGTGAACTTCTTTCGCAAACAAGTTGCGACCAACGGCAGTTATCTGTGGCGGTACAGTGCCGACTTGAAGCATGGCGAGGGCGAGGGCAGGGCGCTGAGCACAACCGCCTGGGTTCAGCCGCCAGGAACGCCGACCGTAGGCGAAGCGTATCTGTCGGCATATCAGTTGACGGAAGATCCCATCTACCTGAACGCTGCGGTCGAGACTGCGCTCGGACTGACCAAGGGTCAATTGGAATCAGGCGGGTGGGACTATCGCATCGAATTTCGCGAGCAACGCAAGAAGTATCGCTATCGCCTGGATCAAGATAGGCCGGCGGCGCGCAATGTGACCACGTTGGATGACGATGTCACGCAATCCGCATTGAGGTTCCTAATGCGCGTCGACATGTCGACAGAATTTGACAACCAGCAGATTCACGACGCAGCCATGTATGCCTTAAAGCGATTGGAACAAGTGCAGTATCCCAACGGAGCTTGGCCACAGCGATTTAGCGAACCGCCCGATGCAGAGAAGTTTCCCGTGCAAGCTGCCACGTATCCGGACACTTGGCCGCGCGAACATCCCAAAGTTGATTATCGATCATTCTATACGTTTAACGACAACACGATCGCCGACATGATCGATACCTTCTTCGTCGCCTCCGCCATTTACGAAGATCCTCACTATCAAGTCATCGCCGAAAAGGCTGGCGGCTTCATCTTGTTGGCGCAGATGCCCGAACCGCAACCGGCGTGGGCCCAACAGTACGACGCCCGCATGCAGCCAGCGTGGGCACGCCGGTTTGAACCAGCCGCAGTCACCGGTGGCGAATCACAAGGTGTCATGCGAACGCTGCTGAAACTGTACGAGTGGACTGGCGACACGCAGTACTTGGAACCAATTCCGCGCGCTGTGGCGTATTTGAAGAGGTCTCAGTTGCCGGACGGCCGTCTCGCCCGTTTTTACGAACTACAAACGAACGAGCCACTGTATTTCACGACGAAATACGAGCTAACCTACAAGGATGATGACTTACCGACGCACTACGGATTCAAAGTCAGCTCGTCGCTTGATTCGATCGAAGCGGCCTACAAGCGAATCAAAGATGCACCGCCGCGGAAGCTAAAGGTGCGGTCAACTCGCACCGTCAAACTGACACCATCGCTCACCCGCCAAGCTCGCGCGGTGATTGATGCGATGGACCAGCGCGGTGCCTGGGTGGAGGAGGGTCAGTTGCTCACCGTAAAGAGCGACTCGCGACAGATCATCGAGTCACGTACGTTTGCCAAGAACGTCGAAATCCTCGCTCGCTTTATCGCGGCCAGACCCTGATCGTCACGACAATCGGTTGCCGCCATCACTTGGACCTGGAAAACCAATGTCCTCTGCAAAAGAATTTGGTGCGATAGGCGACGGCCAGGCGGATGACACTGCTGCCATTCAGCACGCCATTAACGACGGCGAAGGCGTGGTTGAATTCCCTAAAGGCATCTACCGGATCACACGGTCGTTACAGCTCGACACCACCCGCCACGGCTACTTAGGACTCCGGGGCGCTCAGGGCACGGCGCGACTCGTCATGACTTCACCAGGGCCGGCCGTTGTGATTCGCGGAGACCACCAAGGCACGGCGACACCATCGACTGTCGCAGCCCACACTTGGGATGGCGAGCGCTTTCCTATCGTGAGCGGGCTGGAGATTGTGGGCGATCACCCTGAAACCGACGGCATCATGTTCATCCGGACGATGCAAGCCACACTGCAAAATGTCCTCGTGCGCAAGTGCCGGAATGGTGTCGTGCTTTCCGAGCGGAATCGAAATTTCGTACTATCTTCGTCGCACATTTACGATTGCCATGACACGGGATTGCTGTTTGACAAATGCAATCTGCATCAAGTTATCATCCACGGAAATCACATCAGCTACTGCCGCCGCGCCGGCATTCGCCAGTCAGACGGCGACGTTCACAACATCCAGATCACCGGCAACGATATCGAATACAATTCGGGAAGCGATACTGATGTTTCGGGCGAGATTGTGTTGGAAGCACGCAATGGTGTGATCAGCGAATACACGATCGCCGGTAACACGTTGCAAGCGACGCTCGGTGCGCGCGGTGCCAACGTACTGATCTTGGGGAAGACAGAGACGCCCGCTTCGAGCGTTCGCCTGATCGCCATCACCGGCAATGTGCTTGGGAGCCGTGATCGAAACGTCGTTTTGCATCATGGCATGAGCGTTAACGTGACTGGCAACACGATCTACGGCGGGCAAACACTGAACGTCGCTTTCAAGAATTGCCATCAATCGTTGGTCGGATCGAACACCATCGCTAGTCGTCCGGCCAGTTGGGCCAGTACGTCGGTGGACGGCCTGTTGATGGAAGATTGCAATGCATGCACGCTGGTCGGCAATATCCACAACGGATGCCGGTTCGGCGACGCGTTGTCGGGCGGGACCATCACCATTCGAAACAGCAGGAATATCAGTATTTCCGGCTGCCAGATTAACAACTCCGCCGTTCGCGGAATCGATATCAGCAATTCGGTGCAATGTCGGATTTCTGACAATTCGCTGCACAATGACGGCACGAATGAGTCCCTGAGGCAAGCCATCCGGATTGCTGGCACGAGCTTTCGGAATGTCGTACAGAATAACTCGATCGTGTGGAGCGGCATCTATCCCAAGGGCGTTTCACCGGATGGCCGGCGACCCGTGCAAGAAGGCGTGATCGAGTGCTCCGAAGCATGTGGTCGTGTCCTTGCCAATTCGATCTGGTAGTGCCACGACGGTTTCTTCGACCTGGACGAAGACGTCTCAGGTGGCAGCTCGTTTTGACATCGAACCGTTATTGCTGAATTGCCTCCAGGTCACGACGCGGGTGGGCCCATGCTTTCTCCACCGCTTCGCGGACCAGGCGAAGACCCTCCTGATAGTCTGCGTCCTTTTCACTTGCGTATACGCTCCTCTGGCAGCGTGGGCGATCGGGTTCTTCGACGCCGAGCGGCGACGCCAGGAATCGCGTTCGTTTCGGATCCCGCAAGTCGATCCAGTCAAGCCGGGTGATGCTGTCGACGGTATGACATTCGGTACAACGCTTGGCATGAAGGGCCGATAGCTTGTCAGCCAGCTGTCGATCGCCGGGTAGATCGTACGGAGGGTTCGTGGTGCGTTTGTTGATGAAACGATCGTGGTAAGGCGCGTTTGAGTCGATCCAGGTCACCAGCCTCAACCAGTCGTCCGCACTCAGGTTTGCTCGTTTGCTGCACGCTCCATCTCGCAACACGGCGACCAACTTGCTCCGGTGCGAGCCGAAAGCGAGCGGCTTGGTGACACGAGCATCGTCGCCCACGTTTGAGCGTGCGACCAGGTCGTGCTCGATGATCGTATCGTACGCCCGGTTGTATCTTGCTGTGAGACCTGCGGAGAAGTCCAGATCGGCGGCGCTCTTCTGTCCACTGTGACAACTGATGCAATTTCGGTCGAAGACACCCTGCACATCGCGCAGGAAACTTATCGGGCGGTCTCCCCAAGGGGGCGGAAATGGTGTGGATGGAAGGCGCGACAGGGCCTGCGTCCCCCGATAGTGCGGTGGTGCCTCGGCTCTGGTTTCGTGGCATCCGACACAGCCACGAACTTCACCCGGCTGGAAACTGACGAATGACCGCATCCGCTGCAGTTCCATGTGATCCTTGTCGAGCAGTTGAAAATAGACCGGTGTATCGGCTGGCACGACAAAATGGGCACTGCCGTCTGCTTCAACCGGCACGGTTCCGAGCACGCGGGCCGGCGTCCAGTTGATCATCACCGGCTTGACATCCTCTTCGTAGCGTTGGCCTCCCAGCTGATTGTCATAAGGCCATGGTTCCCGATGCGAAATCCGCAGGTAGCGAACCGCTTTCCTCTCGACTCCTTCAACTCCGTGACTGACATCCGAGACATAACAGGTTGCATACGCGGTGGCCGATTCGGTGATGCCCCGCACGATCGGCGGGCGCGGCCTGGCGCGTAAAGGAATCGGCAGAGAACAGGAAATCGTGGAATCACGATAGATCAGTTCCTTCGTCCCGAAGGTGTCGATTAAGTAGATGCCATATCCCGTCGGATCGGTTTGGGCATCGTACGTGTATGAGACAAGAAACGTCTTCTCCGAGATCGGCCACGGGGTCATGTAATACCCGCCGGCACCGACAACACCTCCCGTGGGCACGGGCGTTCCACTCATCCCTCCCTCCGGCGGCAGGACACCGGGCGTAACAATGCGAATTCCCGCTTCGCTGTTCATTC
Organism: Pirellulaceae bacterium; assembly: GCA_030744095.1. The sequence goes on from JASLRF010000605.1 coordinate 10,738, forward strand.
CTTCACGCGGATCGATGACCACCACCGGACCGGCGGCGAGCGTGTGATGACCGGTGGCAATCGCCACCAATTTCTTGCTGTGAGGAATCGAACGAGCGTCTTCCAGCGCCCAGGGATCGTTCAGATGCTGCTTGAACAGCGCGTCGGCACCGGTCCCATCTGCGCGCACGGTCCAGATTGACTGGATGTTCGCCCAACCTCGCTCCTGGTACTCCCAACGCGTATAGCCAATCGTGCCATCGTCGAGTGTGTGCGGCAGGTAATCCCCATCCTTGTTTGCACTCAATCGGCGGATATCCCTTCCGTCGCCGCTCATGACGTACAGATTGCACGACGTCTCGTCCTTGTCCAGCTCGTTGCACTGAAGCGAGTAGGCACAACGTTCCGACACGAACGCGATATCGCCGCTGGGAAGATAGGTCGGATCCAGATCGCTCCATTGGCCGTCGGAAAGCTGCCGCAGATGATCTCCATCAACACCGATCTCGAAGAGGTGCGTCGGCTCCTCGTTGCGACGCAGATCATAACTTGTGCGACGATCGGTCCAGCCTTGCGGAGGCTGATCGCTACTGGCCTTTGCATAGCCGAACACAACTCTACTGCCATCCCACCAGAGATCCATTCCGTGAAGATGCCCCGGGCCCAGGCGACCGTTGATTAAATTGCGTACGTCACACGGCTGGTCGAATCCGTTAATTGAGACGACACAGAGGTCGCCACCCGGACGGGATACCCACGGCATGTGGTTCAGACAGACATCAGGATAGGTCTCTTGCGTGAATCGTTTGACCAAAAGCAGGCGGTCGAAGTCGAGACTCGGATTCTCAAACGCCACGCACCGAGCCAGCCATTTTGCTTCGACATACAATGCATGGCGATCCGCCGCTTGTGAGCCAAGTTCCTTTTCTGTCACAGCTAGTTCGTTCGCCCGATGTGTCAGTTCGTCAAGGGACTTGGGAATGGGGAGGTCAAATTCTTTCACCAGCAGGCGAGTGCGGCTTATCGTTTCGGCTACCGGATCAATGAAGAATGTCCGTCCCTGACGAGACGTGTACCTCCCTTGTTTCGCCGAAACGATCACTGCGGCCGCTCCAGCTTCGGCAATCTCGAACTCGACGGGAATCGTTTCGGTCTGCAGCAGTTCTCTTTCGAAAACGACGTGTCGAACGGCCCGCTGGTTAGTGAACACGACCGTTTCCACCGTCACTTTGACTGGTAATCGGGTTGGCTGTGACGCACTGAATCCCAGAGTAATTTGGTTCTTACCGAAGCCAGGTTGAATCTTGGGCTCCCATTTGATCTGCCAGCTTCCCACCGCGATCAAGCCGATCGGTTTCTCGCTGGGAGTTTGCAGCTCAATTGGAAACAGGTTGGGGAACAGGTTGCGCGGGATCGCCAATTCAATGGTGGTCTGCCCCAATTCTCGTACCACACTCACACGGTTTACAGAAAGCACCGTCCCATTGAGCAAGACACTCGCATTGCCATCACCACCCAGGGCGATACGAGACTTTCCGAGTGAAAACAGTCCACCGTTCGCCTGGCCGCCACGAGACCAGATACTCAGGCTGCTCTGACTGGCCGGACAGCGAACCGCAATATTCGTTTCGGGATGATCAATGCCGAAGATCTCCACTTCATCCAGGTGAAAAAAGATCGGCTCATCACTGCGAATCTGTAGACGAACATAACGTGCACGAAGCGCGTCGCCGTCCTCGGAGGAACCATCAGCAAAACGAACGGTCAAGGGCTTGCCACTGGTGAAACCACCGAAGTGCTGGCCGCGATTGTCGTGGCGAGGCGCCCATGTCTGCCCGTCATCAGATGTGAGGATTAGGAGGTTGTCGGCGTTGTGCAGACCCGGAGCGTAATCAAGGCGATTGTAAACGACGATCCTGCCGATCGCTCGACGCTCACCCAGGTCGACTTGCCACCAGGGATCCGGTTCCTGTCCCGTGTGAAATGCATAGCAGCCGTCCTTGTTGCCATCGACGGCTCCGCCTGCATCCAGTGCCGTCGCATCACCCGTGAAACTTGACTCGTCACGCGTCGCCAGCGATACCGCGGCATACACATTCTGCTCGTCATGGCACAGCCGAAAGAGGGGCAGCCCATTGCCGGCTTCGCCGATCTCGGCCGCCGCTTGCCAACAGGGATCATCGAGCCGCCCGTCCAGCTTCGGCGCCGTTGCCAATGGTATGCCTAGCCGATCATCCGCCTTAATGCCCGGCCATTTTAGCCGTTCGTAGGAAAAAATGACGACGCCTGGCTCTTGAATCTGTCGCATACGACAAGCGTCTTGTCGCTGCCAGTCGGCTTCGATTTGACCGCGGACGGATTCGGCGGTGACCGATCGATTCGCCCCGAACAACATTGCGAATACGAGTAGCGTACCGATCCAGTTCGACGGCACTCGTTTCAGAACTCGGTTCAATTGCCGTTGAGTGCTCTTTAGTCTCGTGGGGTCCTCAAGTCGACGGTCCATTGCTTTGTCTCCAGTCGCAGTCGAGGTCGCCTTGACCAAGCGAATGTCAGATCAGGTATTGGGGAGTTTTCATCCTTTGACCATACCAACCAATACTGGATTAATCGACTCTTGTTTATATAGATTAGCCGTAGTAGACACAAGTTCACGACATGGTCGCCGTCGCCCGAAGCCCCGAAGCCGTTCACACGACAGGCGGTGGAGCATGCTATCGAGTATGCAGCAGGAGGTTACGCGATGCAGTTCGTATCACCTTTGTGTTACGATTTCGCTATCCATCCCAGCGAATTCCGCGTGAAAGGTAAACCCTTGAAGATCGACGAAGCCAAACAGACGTTGCGAGGACCAATGATCGCGGTCATCACGCACTTGAACGAAGACTTGTCGATCGACCACGCAGCGATTCGCGAGAACATCAACTACGTGATTGAGCACGGCTTCCGGCGCGGGCAGGGAGCGTTGCTCGGCGTTGGAGCCGGCGGTGATTTTCCGATCCTGTCGCTCGACGAACGCAAGGCCGCTGCGCAGACGATTGTTGAAGCCGCAGCGGAACGAGTGCCCGTGCTGATCGGCGCGCAGGACACCAATATCGAAACCGTCGTCGAGATGGCTCGCTGGGCTGAGGAGATTGGGGCGGAAGGGATTCAGGTATCGGCCGGTTAGGCAACTCCCAGCAATAAATGTACCGTCAGGTTTTCTGCGGCTGAATGCGGACGGCGTATTTGGAGATCGTGGTGTCTCGCTCAAGTCGATTGGTAATGGTCTGAAACGCCTT
>JASLRF010000606.1 GCA_030744095.1 Pirellulaceae bacterium
TGTGTCGTCCATCGCGGTTGGTGCTGTGGCTCGGCCAACACGTGGGACACACTGGTCTGACCGGCAACCGTCCTCGTAGCCTGAGTTCCAGAGAGCGGACCGTTGCACGATGCCTGCATGACGCCGGTTACGCGACAGGCGGTGTTGGCAAATGGGCGCTTGGTAATGTGGACGACCCGTCCGAAATCGACAATCCCGGTCATCCCAACCGTAACGGCTTCGACTACTGGTTCGGATACTTGAACCAGAGCATCGCCCACAATTACTATCCAACGTATTTGTGGGAGAACGACCAACAGGTTCCCTTACCGGGAAATGTAATTGGCTCCTATCCGGCCGGACGCGGACGCGTGTCTTCCAAGCGCGTTAGCTATTCGCATGATTTCATGACCGAAGCGGCGTTCAACTTTATTCGCCGTGAAAAGGGCAACCCGTTTCTGCTCCACATCCACTGGACAATCCCCCACGCCAACAATGAAGGAGGGCGCGTCCACGGCGACGGAATGGAAGTTCCGGACTATGGGGTTTACGCCGACAAGGATTGGCCGAATCCCGAAAAGGGGTTTGCGGCGATGATCACCCGGATGGATGCGGATGTCGGGCGTTTGATGAAACTGCTGAAAGAACTCGGCATCGATGAGAAGACGTTAGTTGTCTTCACATCGGATAATGGACCGCACAACGAAGGCGGACACAAGCACGAGTTTTTCAATTCCAACGGCGACCTGAACGGTTTCAAGCGGTCGATGCACGAGGGTGGATATCGCGTGCCGATGATTGCGAGATGGCCGGGGAAGATCGAAGCTGGAACGTCCTCGACGCACCCGTCGGCCTTCCAGGATTTCCTCCCGACGGCGTGTGAGTTGGCAGGCGCCAAAGCACCGTCTGGAATCGATGGAATCTCCTACCTGCCAACCCTGTTGGGCAAAGCGGATATGCAGGCAAGACACGAGTATCTTTATTGCGCCAGCGGGGAAGGTGCGACGTCCGTTGGCGTACGTTTCGGAAAATGGAAACTTGTGCAGTATCGCAGCCCAAAGCCGAAGCGATCGAAGAAGAAGAAGGTAGCTTCTCAGGTTCCCAGCAAAACGAACCTCGATTGGCGCCTCTATGATCTGTCCGAAGACATCGGTGAAAAGAACAACGTTGCCGGCCAGCATCCAAGCATCGTGGCTGAGATTCTTGGACTTCTGAAACGCGACGGTCTACTGTAACGAGCACACCGTGGCCGCAGGCAGTACGTCTATGGTGGCAGAACTCTTCAACTGACCAGAACACAACCAACCGGCACTACTATGACGTTTGACAAACAGACGCGTCGTGAGTTTTCGTTGCGATCCGCACAGGCACTTTCGGCGGGAAGCGTCGTCAACGCACTCACCGCAGCGGCTCGCGCCGAAGATCATCCGCTGAAGCCCGCGAAGACCTTTCGCCTGTGGGCTACATCAGATGCCCATGTCGGCACGGACTTACGACATCACAAACGAGAGAGCCTCGCCGATGCGATTCGCCAGAGTGAACGGGGTGGCGATCAAGGCGGCCCGCCGTTTGAGTGGGACGTGGCGCTGCACTTGGGTGATTCGTCTGGAAACCAGGGATCTCCTAAGGACGACGAAGGCCAAGAAGTTGTCCGCCAATTCGGTGCGGCGCGGCAGCATGTTCGCGAGCAATTCTATAATCTGGCTGGTAACCACGATGCCACTTTCGCGGACGAGGAAACGCAATGGTGGTTTCGCAAATGGCTCGATCCGACCGGCGAGAACACGAAGTACTCCAGAGTCGATGCAAAGAATCGGCCATACCCGGTCGAGGGAACTTGGGAACGTTACACGTTTCGCGTCGGCAACCTGCTGTTCGCCATGATGAGCGACCGCAATGACATCGGGCCACCGGTTGGTCGCGGCGCGCGCGGTGGATACCCAGCGGGTGCAGTTACCGGCGAGACCTTCGCGTGGTGGAAGTCGCTCGTTCGCAAGAATTCAGAATCGATCATTATTTCGGCGCATCACCACATGCTCAAAGAGACGACCGTGGCGTCTGGCGAGTGGGAGGGATTCAAGAAGACGAAGGACGGAAAATGGCAATCCAACTATCACGGTTACTTTCCGCAAGGCGGTCCGCGAGGCGCGTCGTACCTGTATTGGATCGACGACAAACCTGACGCGCAGGCTTTTGAGACTTACCTGGCTGAGAATCCAGGTGCGATTGACTTGTGGCTTGGAGCACACACCCACACCAACCCAGACGACCGCAAAGGCGGACGCGGCCACGTGGAACGCAAATGGGAAGTCAACTTCGCGAACGTTTCCGCCCTTACAAAGTGCCATGGGCATGGACATTCGACGCCGATGAGCCGCCTGTTTACGTTTACCGAAGGCAGTAACCAGGTTCGCGTGCAATGCTACTTGCACACTTCACAGTTTCAGCCACAAGGCTGGTATGTGAAGGCGGAACGCGTGATCGAACTGGGAAGACCGTTTCGGATGGAAGCGTAGAGATGATAGTCTCGCTGGCTGCTTCAGCTTCACCGATGCGGATCCGGGGCCAAC
>JASLRF010000607.1 GCA_030744095.1 Pirellulaceae bacterium
GTACTGATGGATTCGGGCACAGGATCGGCTCCTTCCGATCGACGGCAAGTCTGGACGGCACGCGCCGCAATTTGGCGACAGGGGTATCAGCTACCTCGCGTCCGCCTTCCGCCACGCGTTTCGTGCCTCGTCGTAAATCTGCTTAAGCGGGACATTACTCGCTGCGGCCACCTTTCGGCAAGACTCGTATTCTGGCGAAAAGCTGGTGCCGCCATCAGATAGCGTCGCTAGTTTGCCTTCGATGCGGCCCCACTGGGTCTCGACATCATGCGGGCGGCGGTCGAGTTTATGACGGCTGGCCGACCAGCGGCGGATCCCCAATGTTGCGGTTTCACGAAAGAGAATCCTCTCTAATTTGGCAATATCGCCTGCCTGACATAGAACGGTGATCTTGACGCCTGGGCGGTTCTTTTTCATCTGAATTGCCGTTGTGTAGACATCCAACGCGCCGGATTCGGCCAGAAGTGTGGTGCAGTGGCCGATCACTTCGCCGGCCACGTCGTCGATATTCGTTTCCAGAACCGACACTTGATCAGCGTGCAGGCTCTCTGGGGTCGTGCCAACGATCAATCGTACGACGTTGGCTTGTTCGTCCAGTTCGCGCGTGCCGGCCCCATAGCCGATCGCATTGATCGTCATACCCGGCAGCGGCCCGAATTCATCAACCACGGTGGCCACGATTGCGGCACCCGTTGGAGTGGTCAATTCCGCCTCAATCGCCGAGTCTTCCAGGGGGATGCCGGTCAACAGTTCGGCCGTGGCCGGTGCCGGGACACCGACCCGTCCGTGTGCGATCATGATGTGCCCAGTGCCCGTCGGAATTGGGGAACAGACAATTCGATCGACCCCCAACAGATCCAGCCCGATCGCGCTGCCGACGATATCCGCGATGGAATCGACTGCGCCAACCTCATGAAAATGCACCTTCCGAATTGTTGTTCCGTGGACCTTGGCTTCGGCTTCGCCGAGTCGCGTGAAGATACGTTTGGCGAGTTCTTTCTGGCTTTCGGTCAGCGAGCTTCCTTCGATCATGTCCGTAATGTGGTGCAGATGGCGGTGCGCATGTTCGGGCTCATGGACGACCTCAACCTTCGTGGCGCGAAACCCCTTGCGTTTGACTTCTTCCTGGGTCAGCCGGCAACTCGGCAGCCCCAGCGAGTCGATTCCGGCCTGAATGGAAGTGAGGTCAACACCGGCGTCGACCAATGCTCCGAGTGTCATGTCGCCGCTGATTCCGCTCGTGCAGTCGAAGTACGCAATTCTCATGATCAGCTCATTCTTAGGTTTTAGGCGAAGGTCTTAATTTGGTACCGTCTGTAAGCCCAGGCAAGACCAAAAAAACAGATTGTGCCTGAAAGGTGCAGGCCCTCGCTTTCTTAAGCGAACGTACGAACGGGGTCGGGAGTCTTTTTCGGTCGATTTGTGCACCCGAGCTAGTGCGTTTTCTTCCGAAAAAGACTCCCGACCCCTTCCGCACCCTGACTTGCACCTTTGTTCCACCTTGACAGCCACCCTCAAAGAGGTAATCTGGTGGATTCCTCAACCCCCAAGTCTATAGATAGACCGACAAAACTGATGCCCACCATCAACCAACTTGTCCGCCGCAATCGTAAGAAGAAGCGGAAATTCACCAAAGCCCCCGTGCTCGACCGTTGTCCGCAAAAGCAAGGCGTTTGCTTGCAGGTGCGAACCATGACGCCGAAGAAACCGAACTCGGCGCTACGGAAGATCACTCGTGTGCGGCTATCCAATGGTAAAGAAGTGACAGTGTACATTCCGGGCGAAGGCCATAATCTGCAGGAACACTCGATTGTGTTGGTGCGGGGTGGACGAGTTCGCGACCTGCCGGGTGTTCGCTATCAAGTGGTTCGCGGTGCACGCGACACGTTGGGCGTCGATGGCCGTAAGCAGTCTCGCAGCCGCTACGGGGCAAAACGGTCATAATTGTTCGCTGTCGAGTTCAGCTCGGCAACGGGTCAGATCACAACCAAGAAAAACCGCAACGTATCGGACGAGCCCATGGGCGCAATCACAGCCAGCAGAAAAACTCTGAAGCCAGATCCACGTCATAACTCGATCTTGGCGGGGAAATTTGTGAATTGCTTGATGTGGGATGGCAAAAAGACGATCGCCCTGAAGGTGTTCTACGATGCCCTCGACATTATCGCCAAAAAGGTGACAGACCAGGAGCCGATCGAAGTCTTTCACGCGGCGATCGAGAACATCAAGCCACAGATTGAGGTTCGTTCGAAACGCGTCGGGGGTGCCGCATATCAGGTCCCGATGCAAGTAAATCGCGCCCGCCAGCAGTCGCTGGCGATTCGCTGGTTGCTGATCGCAGTCCGCGAAAAGAAGGGGCGCCCGACGGCTCATAAGCTGGCGGACGAAGTTCTGGCTGCCTTCAACCGTGAAGGCGCTGCGATGACGCGTCGCGAAAACGTACACCGTATGGCCGAAGCCAACAAAGCGTTTGCACATTTTGCTTGGTAATCGGTTCCAACCAGATTGGCCGCATGTCGTTCGTCGAGGTGCGGCTTTCTTTTTGCGCAAAGGCCTTGGCCTTTTACGCGAAGACTATGACCTGACATGCCACGCAAGCTCGAACAACTGCGAAATATCGGTGTGATTGCCCACATTGATGCGGGCAAGACGACCGTCACCGAGCGGATGCTGTTCTGTGCGGGCGCAAAACACCGCGTCGGCGAGGTCGATAAAGGAACCACCGAGACGGACGTGGATCCCGAGGAACAAGAGCGTGGGATCACAATATATTCGGCCTGTGTCACGTTTGATTGGCGCGATGTGCACATCAACTTGCTCGACACACCAGGGCATGTTGACTTTACGGCTGAAGTCGAGCGGTGTTTGCGGGTGCTCGATGGGGCGGTGGTGGTGTTTAGCGCGCGAGAAGGCGTGGAGGCGCAGAGCGAGACGGTGTGGCGTCAAGCCAACCGATACCGCGTCCCGAGAATCGCCTTCATCAACAAGATGGACCGCGAGGGGGCTCGATTTGAAGAGATATTTGAAGAGATCGGCACGCGTTTGGATGCCACCCCGGTGGCGATTCAGATTCCTGTGGGTGCCGGACCGGCGCACTTTGACGACCCTTTTCGCGGGGTCATTGATTTGGTCGGCATGAAGATGTTGCGATTTGCCGACGACGACATGCAGCCGATTGTAGAGGAGATCCCCGCGGAATTGGCCGACGACGCGGCGCTCTGGCGTGAACAGTTGCTGGAGAAACTCTATGGGCAAAGTGATGAGCTAATGGAGTTGGGGCTGCAGGAAGAGCCGATTCCTGAGTCTCTGATCGTGAGTGTTTTGCGACATTCGACGTTGCAAATGCAGATTCAGCCCGTGCTGTGCGGCTCTGCGCTGCACGGGATTGGCGTCCAACCAGTGCTCGACGCCGTTGCCGCCTACTTGCCCAGCCCGTTGGACGTTCCGCCCGTCGAGGGCGAAGGAGTTGCCAAAAAGAGGGACGGAGAAGTGCCGCACGTCGTGAGGAAGGCAGATCCAAGCGAGCCGTTTTGTGCCCTCGTGTTCAAGGTGCTGCCCGCCAAAACGGGTGACATGTTCTGGCTGCGTATCTATTCTGGGACGCTGAAGTCCAATTCAAGGGTCCTGAATTCGGTGCAGGACAAGAAGGAGAATGTGGCCCAGCTGTGGCATATTCACGCCACAAAAAAGGAGTTCCAGCTGGACGAGGCCGAGGCGGGCGACATTGTCGGCGTGATCGGGCTTCGTCAGACGATTACCGGTGATACGCTCTGCGATGCTCGGCACCCGGTACGGCTGGAGTCTATCGAATTTCCTGAGACCGTGATTTCAATGGCCATTGAGCCCGAATCGACGACGGAGCGCAAGAAGTTGGAAGACACGCTCGAATTGTTGAAACGTCAGGATCCGACGTTGCGTGTCGTCAGTGGTGAGACTGGTCAAACGCTGATCAGTGGCATGGGTGAACTGCATCTTGAGGTGATCAAGAATAAGTTGCTCCGCGACTTCAATCTGAATATTCGCTTTCATAAGCCCCAGGTCAGTTTTCGAGAAACCGTCGCTTCGTGCGTCGAGGTGGAGGGCGAGTGCCACCGGTTGATCGGTGGCCAGCAGCTGTTTGCCAAGTTGCGGCTGCGCGTCGAGCCTGGGGTGGCCGACGGCCCTCCCGTCGCGGTCATGAGTGCTTGCCCTCCTGACGTGATTCCTGCGGATATGTTGGTCATCGCGTTGGATGAGCTGAAGGCGCGGAGCGACGGGGGTGGGCTAATTGCCGGATACCCGCTAACAAAACTGCGAGTTACGGTTTTGGGCGGCGAAGCGGACGAATCGTCCGACGAGCGTGCTTTCCGAATCGCGGCCAATGAGGCCTTTAACCAAGGGCTGGCCGAAGGCGGGAAGGTCCTGCTCGAGCCGATCATGAAGCTCGATATTGTCACGCCCGAGCAGTATGTGGGTGATTTTGTTGGCGACTTACAGCAGCGGCGCGCGGTGATTGTGCAGACGGAAGTCCGCGGCAAAACGAATTCGATCGAAGCACGTGCCCCATTAAAAGAGCTATTTGGCTATTCCAGTGCCATGCGCAGCCTCAGTCAGGGCCGTGCCGGTTGCTCCATCGAGCCATTTGAATATGCCCCGGCGCCGCCGGAAGTGGTCAGGGAGTACGAGATCTAGCGAGGCTGTGCCTCGGGCCGGCGCGAGCTATCGCTCGGTTGCGGCGACCCGCTCCCCGACCAGCCTGCGGTCGGTGCCCGTCGCTGAAAGCTTGACTCATTTGAACAGAAGAACCTGATACAAGCCATGTAGTGGTCCAGCCCGGTCGTCGCGAAGCTGGCGGCGCACCCGTTTTCGCAATCCCGCTGAATTCTTCGGACTTTTGCCGGCTGGCAGTGCCATCAGCGGTTGACGAGGTTTAGGTCGACCCGTAAGATCGAGGGCTTCCAATTTAGCGATAGAAGCGGCAGGTGTGCGTGCGGTACAACAGTCCGCAGGCCCCGAATAGATGACCGGGAGAAGTGTCCGTGGCAAAGACTCGTGAAGTGATTCGGATCCGCATGGAGGCGTATGACCACGCTATTCTGGATCAGAGTGCACAAGAAATTGTCGACACGGCCAAGCGAACACACTCCGAAGTGCATGGTCCGATTCCTCTGCCTACACGGATTGAGAAATACACCGTGCTTTCCGGCCCATTCGTGGACAAGAAAGCGCGGCAGCAGTTTGAAATACGCACGCACAAGCGGCTGGTGGACATTGTCCAAGCCACAGCCAAGACGATTGAATCGCTCAATAAGCTAAGCCTTCCAGCTGGCGTTGATATCAAGATCAAGGCGACCCAGCGATAAGACACACCCCAACTAGATTGCATATGCATGGAAGTCGGGCGGGCAAGTTAAGACATGGTTCTTAGTCTCCCGCCGGCGAGTAATGACGAGGTAATACGATGAAGGGCATACTTGGCCGCAAGGTCGGGATGACGCAAATATACGACGAGACTGGAGAGGTGATTCCGGTAACCGTTATTGAAGCGGGGCCGTGCCACGTGCTGCAGATTCGGACGTCCGAGCGGGACGGCTATGAGGCCGTACAGCTTGGCTTCATTGACAAGCCTCGTCGGTTGGCTCGCCGCAGTGAGCGCGGTCATGTTGCGAAGCTGAGCAGCAAGCGTTCCAAGAAGATTTCTGCTTCCGGCGTCGAGCTCTTGCCGAAGCCTGACTGTGAACCCAAACGATTCATTCGGGAATTGCGCGGCCCAGCCAATGGCCACGAGTTGGGCCAGGAGTTGACGGTCGAGATGTTCGAGCCAGCTTTGGTTGATCTGCCGCAGATGCTCAAGGACGCAGCCAGTGCTAACGGAATTGACGTCAAAAAGCCGGGTTGGAAACGAGAGTTCGAGAAAAAGAAGGCGGTCAAGTTTCGCGAGACCATCGCCGCGGTGATGGCTGTCGACGTTGTCGCGATCAGCAAGGGGCGTGGCTTTTCCGGCGTGATGAAACGACACAATTTCCATGGTCAGCGTGCCACGCACGGTGTGAAGAAAGTGCATCGGCACGCTGGCGGTACCGGTTGCAGTGCCAGCCCGAGTCGTCTCTTCAAAGGGCGTCGCATGGCGGGGCAATACGGCAATTCACAGGTTACCGTTCGCAACCTGCGTGTCGCGCGAGTGGATGTGGGTGATAATATCTTGTTGGTTCGCGGTGCAGTGCCGGGCCCAAATGGCGGGTATGTGATTGTTCGTGAGACGAACAAGGTTTAGTTGTCTGGGATTGGTTTGTACCGTTTATTTTGAGTGCTAAAGCACGGTTTGAATGATGGCAAAATTGCCCATATACGATCGCAGTGGTAGTCAGGTTGGGGATTATGAAATCGACCCCGCTGCCTTGGCGCCCAGCATAAACAAGCAGCTCTTGCATGACGTTGTCGTGATGTATCAGGCGAATGCTCGCCAAGGAAGCAGTAAAACGAAAACTCGAGCTGAGGTGGCTGGGTCGACCGCGAAAATGTACCGCCAGAAGGGAACTGGAAACGCGCGTGCTGGTTCGCGGCGGTCGGGTATTCGTCGAGGCGGTGGCCATATTCACGCCATCCAGCCGCGTGACTATTCGTATCGTCTGAATCGCAAGGCCATTCGAGCAGCGACGCGGATGGCGATCGCCTCCAAGATTGTTGACGAGCAAGTGGTCGTGATTGATGAGCTGGTGTTCGACCAGCCGGCGACGAAGGAGATGGCAGCGATTCTCAAGGCGCTGAAGCTCAGCGGGGCGAGTACGTTGGTTACCACGGCCGAACATGACGCGAACGTTCACAAGAGCGCCAG
>JASLRF010000608.1 GCA_030744095.1 Pirellulaceae bacterium
AATCCGCGCCGATGCCACCTGGAATGTGCCGGAACCGGAACTGACGCTGGTGATGAACTCGAAATTGAAACTGGTCGGCTTCACGATCGGCAATGACATGAGTTCGCGCGACATCGAGGGCGACAATCCACTCTATTTGCCGCAAGCCAAAGTCTATGATCAATGCGCCGGCGTCGGTCCCTGGATCACCTTGGCCAGTGCGATGCCGCCTCGCGAGGAAATCGGTATCTATTTGACCATTCGGCGCACCGGCAAGCCCGTGTTTGAAGGCCAGACGGGGGTCGATCAGATGGCGCGGTCGTTCGAAGACCTGATCGGCTGGCTGGGGCGCGATAATTCGTTCCCGGCAGGAGCGATGCTCATGACGGGGACCGGTGTCGTCCCAGACAACGACTTCACCTTGCAGGCTGGTGACGTGGTCGATATTCGGATCGATGGGATCGGCACATTGTCCAATCCAATTGTCCAAGGATGACCGCCCATTCCAGAATAACTCTTAACGAGGAAATCTATGTCGATTCAGCAAGTACTCATCGCAGGTCAGTGGCGTGATGCCGACAGGACCGGCACGTTTTACGCGGACAATCCTGCGACGAAGGAGGCACTGCCTGGCGAATTCCCGGTCAGCGCTTGGTCCGATTGCGAGGCGGCTTTGCAGGCTGCTTCGGAAGCCGCCACCGGGCTTCGTACGATGACAGGCGAGCAGGTCGCCTCATTCCTTGATGACTTCGCAAATCGTATCGAACAGCACGCCGGCGAACTGGTCGAAATGGCCCATGCGGAAACCGCGCTCCCCAAAGCACCGCGATTGGCGGATGTCGAACTGCCACGGACCACAAACCAACTGCGATTGGGTGCCGCCGCCGCGCGGAACGGTTCGTGGGCCCAGGCAACGATTGACACGACAGCCGGGATCCGCAGTTGTTACGGTCCCATCGGGCCGATCTGCGTCTTTGGCCCCAACAATTTCCCGTTTGCCTTTGGTAGCGTTTCGGGAGGCGACTTCGCCGCTGCAATCGCTGCCGGTAACCCCGTCATCGCAAAAGCAAATTCGTCGCATCCTGGGACCACACGGATCTTCGCTGAAGCGGCACACGAAGCCAGCTTGGCCACGAATATGCCGGCAGCCATCGTGCAGCTTCTGTATCGGACCAGCCACGTCGATGGCGAGCGGTTGGTGGCAGATCCGCGAACCGGTGCGACGGGATACACCGGCAGTCGGAACGCGGGCCTGAAGCTGAAGCAAGCCGCCGATGCGGTCGGCAAACCAATCTATCTCGAACTTTCCAGCACGAATCCGGTCGTCATTTTGCCCGGTGCCTTAGAAGAACGTCTCGAAGCGATCGCCGACGACTTTTCCAGCAGTTGCCTGATGGGGGCTGGACAGTTCTGCACTAACCCCGGAATCGTTGTGCTGATCGCGGGAGAGAGAACGGAACGGTTCATTACCGAGGTTGCCCAACGATTTGAGAAAGCGGCAGTTGGCACGTTGTTGTCCAAGTCCGTGGAAATGAACCTACAAAGTAACTTGTCTGCCCTGCGCACCGCCGGTGCGGAACTGGTCGTTGGGGACAGCGCCGGACAAGGCGCAGGTTATTGTCGAGCGAACACGTTGCTGCGGACCAGCGGCGCGACGTTCTTGGCCAGCGCCGAAGCGCTGCAGACCGAAGCCTTTGGCAATGCATCGCTGTTTGTCGTCGCTGCCGGCATCGACGAGGTCGCACAGTTGCTAGGTCAGATGGAAGGAAATCTCACAGGCTGCGTCTATTCGCATACGGGCGGACAGGATGACGCTGATTACGAACTTGTGGCAGGGCCGCTCCGCCAGCGCGTAGGCCGGTTGCTCAACGACAAAATGCCAACAGGTGTCGCCGTCAGTTCCGCCATGAATCATGGTGGGCCGTATCCATGCACCGGTCATCCCGGTTTTACGGCGGTCGGGATGCCGGCATCGCTGGTCCGATTCGCCATGTTGCAGTCTTATGACAACGTCCGTGCAGCGCGGTTGCCACAGTTGTTACAAGATAAAAACTCGACCGACGCCACGTGGCGCTTGGTGGATGGCCAGTGGACCACGGGCGACGTCGACAACTAATGGCTGAGACGACGAAGCACCCTGCGAAACTTGGCCGTTTGGCCCGTTGCTGGCGCGGAATGTCCTCCGCACTGCGCATCTACTTAGTGCCACTGGGGAGCTGGTGGTGTCGTTCAGTCGACCATCTGGCGAGCAACGATCGGCGAGCAGCAGGACTCGTCATCGTATTGCCCGGTATCGAAGGACGCAGCACACTGAATCTGGATATCGCACGGGGACTCGTTGACGGCGGCGTACCCTGCTCCGTCGAACTGCACGACTGGACCACGGGGCGATTGTTCTATTCGTTGTATCATCTCCGTAGCACAACGTGGCAGGCGCGTCAGGCCGTGCGATTGGCCAAACGGATCACGGACTATCAAAGCGAATTCCCCGGTCGCCCCGTCGTTCTGGTGGGCCATTCAGGCGGGGCAGCGATGAGCCTGCTGACGCTACCGCTGCTTGAAGACCGCAAGATCACTGGTGCCGTAATGTTGGCAGCGGCCGTTTCGCCGAGATACGACGCGACCGCGGCACGGCAGTACGTGGAACGCGGCATCTGGTCGTTTCATTCGCCCCTGGACTGGTTGCAGCTGGGGCTCGGCACCCTGACCGCGGGCACCTTTGATGGCAAGCACACCTTCTCTGCCGGGATGGTGGGCTTTCGCGATGCAGGGCCGCGAGATACAGGGCTGCGAGATACAGGGTCGCGAGATTCGGGGTCAGGCGACGCGAGGCCAGCGACGGACGACATCGCGCCGTTCCACCAAATCCGGTATCGCTTTACCATGCTCAGGAGCTGGAATTTCGGCGGTCACCATGGCTGGGCAAATCGACTCTTCGCAGCCGAATGGCTGGCCCCGATCGTATTGGAAGCGTGCGAGGCAGCGCGCCCGTAGTGACATGCGACACGCATGTTGACTGAATCCACCGATTCCCGATTCCACAGAGACGATGCTCCTTTTGCAGAACAACGCAGATTTAGTTAACATCCTCAGGTGGATGACCAGGAGCGAAACGTGACACATCAGCCCCAGGCCTGTCGTGCTGCCATGAATCGCCGAGCTTTCTTGGTCGCGTCGGGAGTTGGCTACGCAGGCCTGCAGTTCGGTGGGCTGGGTCTGGCAGCACCCGCCGCCGAGTCTGGTGAAGCGGCGCGGACCGTCACTGGGCCAGGGCGAGCAAAATCAACGATTCTCTTCTTTCTTTGTGGCGGTGCTTCGCATCTCGATACTTGGGACATGAAACCCGCTGCACCGCGAGAGTATCGTGGTCCGTTCCAGCCGATTGCAACTTCCGCGCCGGGCATTCAGCTGAGCGAACACTTGCCGATGTTGGCCAGGCAGGCGCACCATCTGGCGTTGGTCAATTCGGTTGCCGGCACCGTCAATACCAATGATCACCACGCCGGCTATTACCACAATCTGACGGGGCATGTTCCAGACGTCACGTTTCGCGTCTTGGGAAACAACCGTACACCGTTTCCCAGCGATTGGCCGTACATGGGCTCGGTCATTGCTAGCAAACGGCCGCGCCATCCGCATTTACCGAACCTGATCACACTTCCGCACATGCCCAGCCGCGCGCCGTACACGCGTCCCGGTCAGTTCGCGGCACGGCTGGGACTCGAACATGATCCGTTTTTCGTGCAAGGCAGTTTCGAGAAGCCGCTGGAATTCCAGGCGCCGGCGTTAGAACTCTACGGTGATGTCCTTGCAGACCGGCTCGCTTCGCGCCACGAATTGCTGCGGACCGTCAATGGGGCGCGGCGCGAATTTGATCGTTTTGCCAGGGTGCAAAGGTGGACGCGTCAACAGGATCGTGCAATATCGCTGTTGATGTCGGCTCGCACAACGCAAGCATTTGACCTGATGCAGGAACCACAGCAGGTTCGCCGACGGTACGGCGAGACCGTCAACGGGATGAGCCTGTTGTTGGCGCGGCGTCTGGTCGAGGCGGAGGTTCCATTCATCACCGTGTTCTGGTTGGGCCATGGTATCGGATCCGCGTTGGCCAAGAAGTGCAAGAGCGCGGGCAGCTGGGACACACACGGCAACAATTTTGGTTGCCTGAAGGACTCCTTGCTTCCAGAATTCGATCGCTGCTATTCGGCGCTGATCGAAGATCTGCACAGGCGCGGTATGCTTGACGAGACCCTCTTATTGGTCACTAGTGAAATGGGACGGACGCCAAAGATCGGCGATCCGCGCAGTGGCGGGACGTCAGGCCAGGGACGCGACCACTGGACGCATTGTCTCACCGACGTGTTGGCGGGCGGCGGTATTCGAGGTGGTCAGACCTATGGCAGAAGTGACCGGCTGGGTGAATATCCAGCGGATTTGCGCGTTACGCCCGCCGATGTCACGCGAACCGTCTACGACGCGATGGGAATAAACGATCTGACTGCGAAGGACAAAGACGGTCGCACCTACAATCTGCTGGATGACGGCAAGCCGATCGTGGAGCTGTTCTAGAGCACATCTGGTGGTGTGGATGTCTCGCTTGCTAGCGAATTTTCTCACCTGACGCAGACTCGGATAGCGTTGCTCGCATAACTGCGTCATAATACTGACAAGTTTAGACTCTGATCATGTGAATCTGTCTCATTCGATTTGGAGCTGTTTCGATGAACTGCAAAATGTTCTTCCGGCTTTCCACTTTACTGATCTGCCTATGGTCGGTTTCCGCGATCTGGCTCCCCATGTCATGGGACGCTGCTGCGTGCGCGCAACAAGCAGAGGACGGCAACGCTGGGCAAGACGATCTTGACAAGGCCACCGAGCTACAGCTTTCGATCGAGCAGCTTGAGGATGTCGAAAAGGTCATCCGACTCTGCGAATCAGCGCTGAAAAAAGGGCTCGATAAAGACAACACCGAGTTTGCCAAACAGCTGCTGGTGAATTCGCTCTGGCGACATGCGTCGCAACTCTCGGCGGCAATCTTTGAGGCCCCACGCCCCCACCCGCGCTGGCAGCTCATTCGGAAAATCGTGCTGGGAGACGTCGACAAGATTAACAAACACGACGAAAAATTCGTGGACGCCTATATGTTGGGTGCCAAATTGCAAGGCCTTCCTGGCGGCAATCGCGACGATGCGGTCAAGCGTGTCGACCGGGCGATCAAGTTGTACGGCGACGACGCGAAGAAGCACTCGGTCGCGCTGGTGCTGCGAGCTAGTTTGCTGAGCAAGCAGGAAGATCAATTGGCCGATCTGGCCAAGGCCATTGAACTCGATCCGGGGAACGCCGAAGCCTGGCAAACCCGAGCAGCATTGCGAATCGTCCACGGCGATTGGGACAAGGCGGTCGGTGACTTTGAGCAGCTGATCAAGAATGATCCCGAGAATGTCGCTGCACGGCAGGCACTTGCAGAAACCTATCTTAACTTGAAGAAGTACGACCTGGCACACGAGCAGATTAAGAAAGCGATTGAGCTGGCTCCCGAGGCCTCTGTCAACTACACGTTGCGTGCACGGATCCACGAGTCAGAGGGAAGAATTGACGAAGCCCTGGCGGCCTTAGGCGAGGCGCTCAAGATCAATCCGACGGATCTCGTCGCGTTGATTTCACGTGCCGCGATGCACCTGCAAAACAATGATCTGAAGTCGGCTCGCGGGGACGTGGATCGGGCCTTGCAGGTGAATCCTGAACTAGGCCGTGCGATTCTGATGCGTTCGATGATTTCTGCGGAGGAAGGACGCACCGATGATGCCATCTCCGACCTCCAGAGATTGCTGAGAAATGATCCGAACAACGCCAACCTGTTGGTGCAGATGGCCTCGTACTATATGGTCGACAGCCGGCCCCGTAAGGCGATTAGTATTCTGGATCGGCTGATCGAAAAAGACAAAGGCATCTGGCAGGCGTTCCGAACACGCGCTGATGCGCTGTTGAGTGTGGGGAAGCACGCCGAAGCCGTTCGGGACTATGAGGAGGCCTTGAAATTACGACCCGACAGCACGAATATCTTGAACAACTTGTCGTGGGTGCTGGCCACTTCGCCGGATGACAAAGTCAGAGACGGCAAGCGATCGATCGAATTGGCCACGAAGGCCTGCGAACTGACGGACTACAATATGCCGCACATTCTCAGTACGCTGGGCGCAGGCTATGCCGAAACGGGTGATTTTGAGACCGCTATCAAATGGTCCAACAAGGCGGTCAAACTGGGGCGCGAGCAAGAGAATCCTCAGATCGAGCAGTTGGAAGCGGAAGTCGAAAGCTACAAAGAAGGGAAACCGGTTCGTGAAATTCAGAACGTGGAAGAGAAACCTGCTCGACCACGTCGAGTGATCGAAACGTAGACTCTTCCCCGCTCTTGTTTTTCCCAGCTTTGCCGCCAGCTGAACCCGCACCGTGACGTCGCTATGGACCGCCAATCTGCTTTCGAGTTAGTGTGTGAGTACACCGAGAGCGAGAGTCTCCGCCGGCATATGTTGGGTGTGGAAGCAGGTATGCGGGCCTATGCTCGGAAATGGGGCGAAGACGAGAACAGATGGTCTATCGTCGGACTGCTGCATGATTTCGACTACCAACGCTGGCCCAATCCACCCGACCATCCACTGCAAGGAGCGGCCATTCTTGCCGAACGCGGTTATCCTGACGAGGTGATCTACGCAATTAAATCGCACGCCGACTACCTGGAAGATTGTCCCCGCGTGTCACGGCTGGACAAGACACTCTATGCGTGCGACGAGTTGGCCGGTTTCATTTCGGCATGTTCGCGCGTGCGTCCCGAGGGCATTCACGGCATGAAGGCGAAAAGTGTCCGCAAGAAGATGAAGCAGAAGAGTTTTGCCGCTGCCATCAATCGAGACGACATAATTCGAGGCGCGGAGGACCTGGGTGTCGATTTGAACGAACACATCCAATTCGTCATTGATGCGATGACTGAGATTGCTGAGGAACTTGGATTGACACCCACCGACGGTGCGTAGACGTCAGTCTTTGAGGTGGCCTTTATGCACAACAAGCTTGCCCGCCTTCTCGTGATTACGGCCCTCTCGGTCTCCGCGCGCAACGCGCATTCCGACGACTGGTCGCAGTGGAGGGGCCCGAATCGTAACGGAATTGTCGACGAAGATTCCGGCTGGGATCGCAACGCATGGCCGCCGGGCGAAGCAGAGTGGGCGATCCGAGTCGGCGAGGGCGGTAGTGCCCCGATTGTCGTCGACGACCGAGTCTACACGCTCGGTTGGACCGACGAGCGTGACTACGTGCGCTGTTTTGACACTGAATCCGGGCGCGAAATCTGGAAGCAGTCGTACGCTTGCCCAATGTACGGTCGAAAAAGCGAAGGCGACAAAGGATTGTATTCCGGGCCTTCGGCCAGCCCGGCCTTCGATCACGACACAGGCTACCTGTTTACTCTTAGTACCGACGGCCATCTGAATTGTTGGGATTCGAACCGTGGCGGCCAGCGCGTTTGGGGGCTTAATTTCTACGATCAATTCGATGTTCCACAGAGGCCGCTGGTGGGGAGTCGCCGGCTGAGGGACTACGGCTATACGACGGCGCCCCTGATCCATGGCCAATGGGTGATCGCAGAGGTGGGAGACGAACAGGGCAACTTGATCGCCTTTTCCAAACGCAAC
>JASLRF010000609.1 GCA_030744095.1 Pirellulaceae bacterium
CGGCCGATCGACCGCCATGCCGACTTGAGAAACACCAGCCGCAAGATGATGCCGCCCAGGCTGATTAGCAGTGGCAGCCAACCGTTGTACTTCGTCCACCATGCCAGCCCGCACGCCAGTCCGGCCAACAGCAGAAGTCGCAATCGGCGCGTGGCCACGGCACGTTCGAACAGGAACACCGCCAGCAGCATCCAGGGCAGCAGCAGCACATCCGTCAAGGCGGTGCGGGAATAAAGCGCGTGAAACTCGCTGCAGGCTGCCAACGTCGTGGTGCCGATGGCCGCAGCCGTGCCAAACCACGTCCGCGCCACCCACCAGACGATCAACAGCGTCAGACAGCCGGCCAGCAGATTGGTGAACATCGCCGCCAATCCGGAAGGACGCGTAGCCGAACCCGCGAACAGTTGCTCGGCCAGCAACGAGCTTTCGATCAAGGCAGGGACCAACGGCGGTGCGTACAGATGACGCGCGGGATATTGCCCGCCAGATTCCACGGCGAACCACAGATTGGAAGCATACACACCCTCGTCAAAATGTTCGACGGCCAGCCGATCCGGAAAGGCGATGCGTAGCGCGATGCCCAGCGCTAGGATGACTACCACGAGCACGATTTCAACGCGTGAGAGATCGTTTGGGAGAGGCTCTTGGGCTGGCGTCTCGGAAGAACTGTTGGCCCGGCGCGTGCTTGCCCTAGGCGCGGTCGTATTCGGCGAGCCTGTTGGTAATGCAACTTTCTTCTTACGTTTCGATGACTTGGTCATTCACGATCTTTGTTCGTGTAGTTCGCGACCGTCGCGTGGCTCAGTCGATCAAATCGTGAATGACCGTACCATGCACGTCGGTCAGGCGAAAGTCCCGACCGGCATATCGATAGGTCAAGCGCGTGTGGTCAAAGCCCAGCAGATGAAGCATTGTCGCGTGAAGATCGTGTACGTGGACCGGATTCTCCGTCGCTCGAAAGCCGAAATCGTCAGTCGCGCCGTACACAGTCCCGCCGCGGACACCGCCACCAGCCAACCAACACGTGAAACCATAATGGTTGTGATCGCGTCCGTTCAGCTTCGGCAGTTCCGCCACCGGTGTGCGACCGAATTCCCCGCCCCACAGAACGATTGTGCTTTCGAAAAGACCTCGTTGTTTCAAATCCGTCAAGAAGGCGGCAATCGGCTGGTCCCATTCGGATGCCAGTTTTCGATGCTGTTTTTCCAGATCATTGTGATTGTCCCATGGTTGTCCTCCACCGCTCCAGACTTGGATGAACCGTACCCCTCGTTCGATCAGGCGACGAGTCATCAACAGTTGTCGACCGTGCGTCCCTTCGCCGTACATTTCGCGGGTGTGTCTTGTTTCACGGGTAATGTCGAAAGCCTCAACCGCTTCGCTCTGCATACGATAGGCCAGTTCAAACGATTGGATGCGTGATTCCAGCCGGGCATCGGCAGCACGCCGTTCCAAGTGCTGGCGATTCAGCTGCTGAACAAACTCCAACTGTCGGCGCTGTTCCGTCGACGAGAGCACGTCGTTACGAATGTTGGTGATCAGCTTGGCAACATCCGTCTGCTTGGTGTCGAGATAGGTTCCTTGATATACCCCTGGCAAGAACGCCGACCGCCAATTGCGCGTGGCGACGATTGGATATCCACCCGGACACATCGCGATGAATCCGGGCATATTTTGATTCTCGCTGCCCAAGCCATAAGTGACCCAGGAACCAAAGCTGGGGCGGGACAGACGCCCGTCGCCGCAATTCATCAGCATGAGCGAAGGTTCGTGGTTCGGCACATCGGCGTGCATTGACCGGATGATCGCCATGTCGTCGACGTGCGCTGCGGTCTTGGAAAACAACTCGCTGACTTCAATCGCCGACTGACCGTATTTATTGAAGGCAAATGGCGATCCCATGGCGTGCGAAGTCTTACGCTCGGTCCGCAGATTTCGAACCGGTAACGTCTTGCCATGCAGTTGACTGAGCCGGGGCTTGGGATCGAACGTGTCGACTTGCGACGGTCCGCCGTTCATGAACAGATGCACGACCTGGCGAGCCTTACCTGCGAAATGAGGCGGTTTGACAGCGAGAGGATTGGCGGCCGCCAATGGGGCGCCGGCGGCGTGCTGCTGGGCACACAGACCGGCCAATCCGAGCGTGCCGATCCCCATCCCACAACGCTGCAGCATCTCGCGTCGCGTGTAGGGCAACACGGCGACGGGGTGATCTTCGTGATTATGCATCGGCCTGTTCCCGCTTCAATCTACAAATGCGAATTCGTTGGTCATAAACAAAGCGTGGGCAAACCTCTCCCACTGGTCCGGTGTCGGTGCCGGCCCCACGAACTTGAGCGCCAATCGCAACTCTTCCTCCGTCGGCTTTCGTGCCAGAACGAGCTGATGCAGAAGTTCAATGCGTGCCGCCGGCTGGTCGACGGCTACCACATCGGGCCTCAGGGCCAAATGGCGAGCTTCGTCGTTGACCGCGACACTATTCATGAAATGGAGAGCCTGCGGTGGCACCGTCGTCTGGCTCCGCGCCGCACTGGTGGCAGCCGGGTTGGGAAAGTCGAAAGTTGTCAGAAAGGGAGACACGTCCATGCGGTCGATGTAGCCGTAGATGGAACGGCGAGCGAGTTTCGCGCCGCTGCCGTAAAGATCCACCGCTGGGCCACCCATGGCGTTGTCCAACCTGCCTGATACGGCCAACATCGAATCTCGCAACGCTTCAATCTCCAGGCGACGTCGATGCATCCGAGTGAGCAAGCGGTTTTCTGGGTCGCTCAACTGTGCTTGAGAACTTGCCAGACTCTGCTGCCGATACACGGACGATGTCATGATTTGACGGTGAAGCCACTTGATCGACCAATCGTTCTCGATCAGCGAAGTGGCCATCCAGTCTAGCAATTGCGGATGCGAAGGTGGCTCGCTACGGACCCCGAAGTCACTAGCCTGGCGAACCAGGCCCGCGCCGAAATGGTGCAACCAGATCCGATTGACCAAAACGCGAGCCGTCAAGGGGTTGTTGGGATCCACGATAGCACGGGCCAACTCCAAACGGCCGCTGCCTTGCTGGAAAGGCTGGCGTTTACGATCAAGCAACGCCAAGAACTGACGCGGTACCGTCTCACCCAGCCGATTGGGATCGCCTCGCAGGAAGATGTGAGGCTCGTGTACCACAGGGCGTTCGTACAAGACCATGGCACGAGGCGGTGAACCTTTGGCCGCCGAACTCCACTGCTCAACCGCTTTGAGCAGTTTCTTGTATTCCGCCTGTGTGGGGCGGTCAGGAAAGAGCGACAAGAAACCCCAGTCGAGCGACAAGGGGGCTTGGGGTGGCGATCCACGAGCATACAGGACGCGCCGCAGGGCTTCCTGATCCGCGTCTGGCAAGGCCGTAGGCATGGGTCTGCCGGCAGCCCGCGATTTCCGCAGCAAATCCTGCCAGGCTTGATCTGACTGTTTTAGCAACTTTTCGTAACGTTGTGCCACCTCTTCCATCGTCGTCGGCATCGTGCTGAAAGCTTGCGCAACCATGGGGTGCGCATTGACACACGCAGCGGCAACTTCTGTTGCCTGCAGGCCAAACTGATCCGCCGGCAATGCGGACAACATTCGCCAGATCGACCAGATCTGCGAATCACGACCGGCATCTTCCAAGTATCGTTGCCAACGGAGAATCATCGCCGGATTGACGTCGCCCTTATCGACGAGCAGCATGAAGTTGTCCGCCGGCGGTTGGCCGTGTCGCGCGTGCGCGGCAAGTAGATACTGAGCGATGCGTGTCCTGCCATCACGAACTAATTCTTCGTGCTTACCGGTCACAAACGCCATGAGCGCATCGTGCCGCTTGGTCATTTCCGCATCGAATTTCTGATAGACCTCGGTTTGCGGCGGCAGATCAACCAACGGCGACAACGTCGGTTCGTAGCAACTGCGGAAGACGCCATACAACGAATAGTAGTCGCGTTGCGGAATCGGATCGTACTTGTGATCGTGACAACGCGCGCAGGTAACAGTCAGCCCCAACAATCCACGCGTCACGACGTCGATGCGATCGTCAATGATGTCGTGTGCGTTGTTCATGAAGTGGCCGCCTAAGGTAAGAAAGCCCATCGCGGCCAAAGCACTGTGTTCGCGTGAATTGGCAGAGGATGTCGTACCAAGCTGGTCGGCGGCAAGCTGCTCCAAAATGAAACGATCGAACGGCAGATCGTCATTCCACGCTCCAACAACATAGTCGCGATACGTGTAGGCCCAGGGGTAGTTCTTGTCCTCAAAGAATACGTAGCCCTTATTGTCGGCGTACCGAGCGACGTCCAGCCAATGCCGGCCCCATCGCTGACCGTAACGCGGATCCGCCAAGAGACGATCGATCAATCGATCGAAGGCGTCGGGCGTATCGTCTGCGACGAATGTGGCGACCTCGTCAGGTGTCGGTGGCAGACCGAGCAGGTCAAATGTGGCACGGCGAATCAACGTCTGACGACTGGCCCGCGGTGCGGGTTGCAATCCGGCCTGCTCTTGCTTCTCCACGATAAAATGATCGATTGGTGTGCGCGCCCAATCCGTGTGATGCACGTCTGGTGGCCGGGGATGAAGCATCGGTTGAAAGGCCCAATGATCGCCCGCCGCCTCTGATTGACCCTCGGCCAAATGAACACGATCAGGCCAAGGAAGGCCCATCGCAAACCACTGTTGGAAGGCGTCGAGCTCAGCCTTACCTAGCTTTCCGGCAGGAGGCATCTCGAGTTCGCCATCGTGTCGAATCGCACGCAACAACAGGCTGCGATCGATCCGCTTCAGATCAACGACCGGACCCCGGTCTCCACCCTCCAACAGCGCTGCGCGTGAATCGAGACGCAACCCGGACTCTTGTTTGCGCTGCCCATGGCACGCCAGACATTTCACCACCAAGATCGGACGCACATGCCGCTCAAAAAAATCTTGAGCCGGCAAGTCACGCGGGGGAACATCGCCGTCAGACGCCGACGTGCGGCCGACATCTCCAAGCGTTACAACCGCCAGCCACACTCCGATCTTCAGCCACTGAGTACCGTGCATCCATCCATTGTCTACAAGATGGAGTGCAAGGGCAATCTGGAACTGCCTTAACGCGTGCCTTTCGAGTCAGCCAGTTTATGGCTAGTGCCGGCACGTCCTGACTACTGACCTCCACCGCGAGCGGGCACGTCCACCGGATCGGCTGTTTGCTTCGGAGCCCGGTTGAGAATCCGAGAAATCAGTGAGAACGGATTTCGCTTCTTCTGCTCGGCCGCTGGGCGTTGGGATGCGGACGGTGATTCCAGCAAATCTACGCCCACTTTTCGCTGAAGTTTCGGAGGATTGGATTTCGCCGTTTTTTTCGATTGGAATCCCCTCATTCGGTCAGCCCGTAATAGCACAAGCAGCTGGCGTGGGATCCCGTCCTCGCTTTCGGCAGGCAGGCCTCCGATGAGTACGGTCCCACCAACCGGCAATTGGATAGTCGCGCTGGCTTTGGTCGTCTGCACGTTTGGCACGGCAAGCTTGACCGGGTGCGGGCGATTCGCAACTCGAATCGATCGCGTTGTGACGTCGAGAATCCGTGAAACGATGATCTCGTAGTCGAGCCACATTTTGTCGTCATCAAGTACCGTTCGAAGGCGGACCATCTTGCCCTTCGGGACGACCCGCGTCTGGGGAAAATCGTTGTTCCAACCCACGACAAACGGCGTCTTCTCGCCGACAACCGCAGTGGCCGTTATCCCGTCAACGAATGCCAATTGGGGGCTGAATATCGATTTCGTTCGCTCGTCTTCTTCCAACCTGCTCAACAACAGCTCGGCTTCCCGACTGTTCAAGATCTTATGTGTGCTGGGGATGCGCATTTCCGTTCCAGCCGTCACTTGGCCGTGCAATGTGCTTCTCGACTTCGTTTGGGGGCGCAACGGCTGGTTCATCGTGCCGAACGGATCGGCCGCGGCAAGCTGTGCTTGATCGAAGGGTGCGAGGGTCCAATCAGAAATCGTCGATTCGACGAGTTCGGTGGGTACGGAAAGAAACCTGAGCTGTGCATGAATCTGGTCGACATCGAACGCAACGTCACCGTCCGCACGCGGCGCCGCTGCCAACGACAACGGTGGCTGCGACGGCGAAGCCGTTTTATCTTCGCCCCAAACAGAACGAACGGCCGGCAGCAGTCCGGCGACAATCAGAACCGCAAACAACAAGATCTGCTCAAGGCCACACGCTTGCGCTTTGAATCCACGCTTCATGAGTCGCTCCCGTTCATTATCCAGAATGGTGATTGTCGCCGCCGTAAAACGAATCCACGATTGATGGCATCGAGAAAATGCGATCGATCAAATACGGCAAGCCAACGATGCTCGCACGGAGACCCCATTGAACTGGTCTCAGAAATCTGGGGGAGTTTAGAAGAACGTCGGTTCGGTTCAAGAGCAGATTCAAGGTATCCGAAAACAACGATCCGTCTCGGCAGATGGCAACGATGCGCTAGCACTGGTGGCATAAATGGACCACGCCACATCATTCAAAATCGTCGTCCAATCCCAACCCAGCAAGCAGATCGTCCCCCGCCGTATCGGCAGCGTGATCGACTGACGGTTGGGACTGCGTGGTCTCAGCATACCGCTGGCGAGCTCGTTCGAAGCATTCGTCGATCAACACGCTATCCGCGCTGCGTTTTGCGAAAAACCGGCGCAGCGCCTGTTCGGACGTGTCGTGGGTCGTAAGGACTCTTCGTGTAACTGAATCGACGAGCAAGAATCGCTCACCACCGTTGCTGTGGCTGACTTTCTTGATGGTTACATCCACGATCTTGTCTCGTACGGAAACACAGTTCGGCGGGTGCTTGTGATTGAAAGAAGCAGACACGCTCATTGCCGTTGTTCGCTCTACGAGCATGACGTAATGTTCGCGGAGCGAACAACGACTATGATCGCGTAATGTTCGCGGAGCGAACGACGACTAATCGGATGCACAATGAGTGTGCCCGGCTCCCTTCGAAGGTAACCCATGAGACGTCCGACAACAACACTTAAGACCATCCTACCGACTTTGTCGACCTTGCCATCAAAATCCATGGTAGCGATCGCGTCACCGGTACGGATTCTTCGCGGTCCGCAGCACCACAGCCATTCCGTGAGCTAGGTTTTGAGTGCAGACCGCGGCATCCATGGAGGTCAGTCTGGTCGTGTTGTCTTCGCTTTACGTGGCAATTTTCGAACGCGACGTGGCATCAACGTAATCCGCTATGAATTCAGATGCATCCCCGCTGAATGTCCTCGATCAACTCGCCAAGCGAGCGCGGCGAATGTATACGCTGCCGGCGGTCGCGATGCAGGTGGTCGAGCTGACAAATCGACCCACGATTGATGTGGTGGCGCTGAAAGAATGCATTCAGAACGACCCTGCGCTGACCACCAAGATCCTCCGCGTCGCCAACAGCTCGTTGTTCGGGCTACCGTCGAAAGTTCGCGATCTCAACCAGGCCCTCACACTGATTGGCAGCACGCGGCTCAAGCTCATGGTGCTCGGATTCAGTCTCCCCGACGAATTGCTGTCGAACCTGGATTTGGACGTCTTGAAGAACTACTGGCGGCACGCGCTCGTCAAAGCGGTGGCGGCACGTGAAATCAGTGAGATGGTATGGAAGATGCCCGGTGACGAAGCGTTTATTGCCGGCCTGTTGCAGGACGTTGGAATGCTGGCCTTGATCCAAGACTTGGGTCGGCCCTATGTGGCCTTTCTCGATCGAGTCTGGTCGGGCGGCGGCGATCTGGCCGCGTTAGAAAGCTCAACGCTAGGCTTCGATCACGTCATCCTGAGTGCGCGTTTGCTCGAGGCATGGGG
>JASLRF010000610.1 GCA_030744095.1 Pirellulaceae bacterium
TCCCTCGAACGAAAAGCAGCTCCGCTAATCATTCGCACCCCGCCCGCCCGCGTCTACCTCGCCATTAACGCCACCGCTGCTGGCAATGCCGCCGCCGATCCATGACTTGTGTGGTACGATGAGCCCGGAGGGAGAGGTGACCGGATCTTAACTCTTGAGGCAAGAGATGCTTAAAAGCGAAAAAGTCTGTCGAGGGGAGAAGGACATACTCAAAGCTCTCCCAAACCTCCAAAGCGAAAAAGTCTGTTGCGGGAAAGGTGGCGGAAGCAAGGTAATCCTCATGCAAACAGACCAGCATGTTTTCTGTTTCCGATTCGGTTTCAATTCATCGCAAACCAGTTGCTCACCTCGCGCAGTTCTGCCACGGGTCCACCTACTGGCCAATATTCCAAGCCCACATGGCCATGTTACCCGGTGGCACGGATCGCTTCAAAGATGGCTGGCTAGTGAAGTTCGCTTGTGGACAACTCTAACTACTTGGTGGAAAACTTGAAGACCGTTGTCGTCTTGTACTGGTCACCTGGCTTGAGAATCGTGGATGGAAATGCCGGTTGATTGGGGCTGTCGGGATAATGCTGTGTTTCCAAGCAAAGGCCACCGCGATGAACGTACGGCCTGCCGGACTTCCCCTTCAGCCGACCGTCCAGGAAGTTGCCGCAATAGAACTGAATGCCAGGCTCGGTCGTCTGAATCTCCAACACGCGACCACTGGCCGGTTCGTACACCCGCGCCGCCATCGTCATGCTGTTCGCTTGTCTGCCCTTTTCCAAGACGAAGTTGTGGTCGTATCCCAAACCAAACGTTAGCTGCTGATGGTCATTGCCGATGTCGCGGCCGATCGGTTTGGACGATGTGAAATCGAACGGCGTTCCAGCAACGCTGGCCAACTCGCCCGTTGGAATCAGGCCTTCGTCCACAGGTGTATATTTGTTGGCGTTGAGCATCAGCTCGTGGTCGAGGATGGTCCCACGTCCTTCGCCCTTCAGATTGAAGTAGGTGTGTTGCGTCAGATTGACCGGCGTGGCTTTGTCCGTTGTCGCATGGTAGTCGACAATCAGCGCGTTTTCGTTGGTTAACTTGTACGTTACCGTGATCGTCAGATTGCCTGGATAGCCTTCCTCTTTGTCCTTGGCCAGATAGCTCAATTTCAGACCGGTCCATCCGTTGCCATTTATCGGATTGTCGTCCCAGACGACTTTGTCGAACCCAATGACGCCACCATGCAAATGGTTTTCGCCGTTGTTCACAGCCAGCGAATACGTCTCGCCATCAATGGAGAAGCTGCCCTTGGCAATGCGATTCCCGTATCGTCCAACGATCGCGCCGAAGTACGGCTTGTCGACGGCGTTCATGTAATCTTCCACTCGATCGTAGCCGAGAGTCACATCGGCCAGCTTGCCATCGCGATCGGGAACCAGGATCGACGTGATGATCGCACCATAGTTCGTCACTTTGACCGTCATGCCAGCACTATTGGTCAATGTGTACAGCTTGATACTGTCAAAGTCGTCGATTTGCGTGTCTGCGCCGGCCGTTGCGCACAGCCCCAGTACGAGACTTGCGGTGACGATCAAGGTGGTTCTCATGATGTCTCTCCAGCAGAAGTTTACGGCGTTGGCAGATGGCCGAAAATCGGCAAAGCGTGCGTAGACCAAGAACACAATCATAATCAGTGCGATACCGGCCGGTTTGGCGTGCGGTTGCTAAAGTGTGGGATCGAGGATGACCTTCATCGCGCCTGCTTCACCTTGATAGAGCCGCGAAAACCAATCCGGGCCTTCTTCGAGCGACGCTTTGGCCGTGATCAACGGTTCAACTCGAATCGCCCCTTTTTCCAACAGGTCGATACAAGCCGGGTATTCGCCGCTGGAAGCACAACTTCCGAAAACAGATAACTCGCGTGTCACGATCGCTTGCAAAGGCATCTCGACCGTTGGTGCCAGATTACCGATCAGCGTCAACATCCCGCCTTTGCGGGCACACGCCACCGCGGTCTTGATCGTCTGTGTGGCACCGACAACTTCCAACACGACATCGGCGCCACGTCCGCCGGTCAGCTTGTGAACTTCGGCAGGGACATCGACGGCATCTGCCTTTAAAGCGACGTCAGCGCCCAGCAACTTTGCCTTTTCTAAACGGCTCTCATCCAGGTCGACTGCGATGACCGTCGAGCAGCCGGCTAAGCGAATGGCTTGAATCACCAGCAGCCCGATCATGCCGCTACCAACCACAACCGCGGTGTCGCCGAGCGTTACTGGGGTCCGATTTGCCGCGTGCACAGCCACGGAAACGGCTTCGATCATCGCCGCGTGCTCGAACGGTAGGCTTGCTGGCAGGCGATAGCAGATATGTTGAGGCACCGCGACATACTCGGCAAACGCGCCGTGCCGGCGATATTCGCCACAGGATACACCCAGCACGCGGCGATTGTCGCACAGATTGATATCGCCCCGGCGGCAAAAGTAGCAATTCCCACAAGAGACGGTCGAGTCGAAGGTGACGTGGTCCCCAACGTCAAACGCGCTAACTTCGGACCCCACCGCGGACACGACGCCAGCCGCCTCATGCCCCATGACCAGTGGTGGGATTCGGCGCCCGGAGCTGCCGTCGTATCCGTGAATGTCACTTCCGCAAATCCCGCACGCGCGAATCTGAATCAGGACATCGCTGGCTGCAACATCGGGTTCGTCAAAGTCCGTAACCGACAGCTGTTTGTATCCCGATAGCAGCAGAGCTTTCATTTCTATTTCCTTCAAGCGAATGGAGAGGGGTCGGGAGTCTTTTTAGGTCATCCGTGTCTGCCGATCGCAAGTCGTTGCCCGAAAAAGACTCCCGACCCCCTTCCTGGTCAACACCATTGACGGTATCCGGCCGGCCGGCGGCCGAATGCCAAACGTGCTGCACACATGCTAATCGCCGTAGCCGGCGCCGCCAATGAGATAGGGTGTCGGAAAGGCAAGATTTGTCGCCAACCGAAACCCGGTGATTGGAAAGGGGTCGGGAGCCTTTTTCGGTCGACGATTGCTTCGAACTCGCAGGCCGTCATCCGAAAAAGACCTCGACCCCTTAGCCCTTCGTTTGCCAGGTGCCGCAGGGGCGAAGTTGGCATCGCGCACAAAAAAACGGTGCGGACAGGGCCGCACCGTTTCCTAAAATGACTTGGCTCAGGGTTGTTGTTTAATAGTCACCCACCGTCTGTCCGTCCGAGCGGGCGATCAGCCGTTCATAAGTCGTGTTCTGATTGTTGTTTCTTCGAAATTGTTGGTTGTTGATGTCATGTTCAATCGTCTCGGCAATGAAACGCACGCCGCCATCGCAGAACGCGAATTGAGCGCCGCCGGGGTGTTGGCTGGAGAAGCCTCGTCGGCTGCGACCGTTGCTGGTAAACGTGTAGTTCAGCTTGATCGCGCCGACGCCGATCTGGTCGGAGCGTCCGTTGGCTTCGTTGCCACGCCGCCTGATTCCCAGGCCGAGGGCCGCGTTGGCGTAGCGGCGAGTTCCGTTGACATCGCGGTACTGATATCGTCGTTCACCAACGGCGATGGTGTTGGCCGTGCCGTCGAGGATGTCCGCGAATCGCATGCCGAGGTTTTCGACAAAGACTCCTGCCCGGGAAAAAGTATTTCTCCTAATCAATTGGGCATCTGTTGCAGTACTGGCGTTGTTGCATGTCACACAGGTTCCACTGGAGTTTGCACCCACGTAGTTTGACGTGCCCAACTGCACACCCCCCGGGAAAGCGTTACCGGTGCGTCGCACGTTCAGGGCGGGAGCGGTATCCGAAGGGCATCTGTAAACGGGAATTGGATTCCTCATCAATGCAACCAATTGCGCGTTCCGCACGGCCGCCCTCATATGCGTGGGGCCAGGATTAAGAGCATCGTGCAGCGGCGTTTGCTCGACGAAAGGGAGAATCAGGGCTCCCCAACCCCAGTACGGCCGACCATTGCGTGCGTTTTGAGCCGGCGGCGTCGTGAACGACCACGCGGGGGGCATCGACTTGTATGTGTCATGATAATTGTGTAGTCCCAGACCGATCTGCTTAAGGTTGTTGCTGCA
>JASLRF010000611.1 GCA_030744095.1 Pirellulaceae bacterium
CAAAACAGAGAACGTCATGTGTCTCGACGCGGCCAGCGGAAAGACGCTGTGGAAAGAGTCCTATGCCGCACCTTTGTATGGTCGAAAGAGTACTGGCGACAAGAGCATCTACAGCGGCCCATCGTCGACACCGGAATTCGATCCCAAAACCGGCTACTTGTATACGCTTGGCATCGATGGTGATCTGCGATGCTGGAACACGCGAAATGACGGTCGGGAGGTTTGGGCGTTGAACCTCTACGATCGGTTTGCTGCTCAGCAGCGGCCAGATGTCGGAGGCAACGGTCAAAGCCGACGTGACTACGGCTATACCTCATCGCCACTCGTCTTCCAGGAAACGTTGCTGGTCGAAGTCGGTGACACAAAGACGGGGACGCTGAAAGGGTTCAATAAGCTTACTGGAAAACTGTTGTGGACTTCGAAAGTGAAGGACGAAGCAGGGCACTCTGGCGGTCCAGTACCGATCATTGTCGAAAGGACTCCGTGCGTGGCACTGCTCACAATGAGGAATCTCGTGGTTGTGCGTCTCGACGCCGGGCATGTGGGCGAGACGGTGGCCGTGTATCCGTGGACGACAGACTTTGCCAACAATATTCCGACACCTGCCGTTCACGGAAACAGCGTGATCATCACGTCCGCCTACAATAAGTATGCGATGTGCCGTCTTGATGTGACATTGGGACAAGCGAAGAGAGTATGGGAGATCAACGATCCCTCAGGTGTATGCAGCCCGCTGATTCACGATGGTCATGTCTACTGGGCCTGGCGTGGCATTCACTGTGTCGATTGGAAAACCGGCAGGACGATCTGGAAAGGCAACAAAGTTGGTACTGCCGGTTCGTGTTTGGTGACAAGTGATGATCGTCTGGTGGTTTGGGCGGACCGGGGCAAGTTGTCGCTTGTCGAAACAGTACGCCGCTCGCCCGGCAACTACACCGAGCTGGCGCATCGCAATGCGCTGTTTCGCCGTGATGCTTGGCCGCACATCGTCTTGGCGGGCCGCCGGTTCTACTGCAAGGACCGCGACGGGAATCTCAAATGTTTGGTGATTCAGGGCGAATCGTGATTGGTGTGTCTGCAGCGTGCAGTCGCCATCTGCGCGTCGGACTACCATCGTCTTGGAATTTCGAAGAAGTCCGTCACCCCGTTAGGCTGCCTGGGATGCGATTCGAGTTGGCATCGCGTATGTTCTTGA
The DNA here is from genome assembly GCA_030744095.1 of Pirellulaceae bacterium. The sequence goes on from JASLRF010000611.1 coordinate 1,196, forward strand.
TTATTGTCTGATGGTGTGATAAATCGATTGTGCCTCGAGCTTACTCGCCAAATGGAATAGTTGCCATGATACGACTGACCTCTCTGACTGGACTCTTCTTGGTTGCTTCAACGATAGTGTTCTCGCAGAGCACGGTGTTTTCACAAGGCATTGGGCCAAACCTCGACGCGGCCGACATTTCGGCACCGCAATGGATCTGGCCAACCACATCACACGAATCGGGCAGCAAAGCCCACTTATCGAAATCCTTCGAAGTGCCACCAGGCTCACAGAAGGCAAAGTTGGTCGTCATGACCGAGTATTGCCATGCGTTGGTGCAGATCAACGGCCAAGTGGTCGCATCTGTCCGGAGTTACGACGATCCGATTGAACTCAATGTGTTGGCTTCATTACACCCTGGAAAAAACACTGTTAGCGTCCAGGCAGATGCCCAAGAAGTCGCCGCGGCGCTGGCCGTCAGCCTCGTTCTTCAAACGCGCCAAGGCGAACGCCAAATTGTCACGGATTCCACCTGGGTGTCGCGGTCAACGCCAACGATCAGTTTGGGAAAGGTCGCGGCGCGACCGTGGTTCGTGCCGCGACATGCGATCGAGATCAATCCGTTTGATGATTACACACAATGGATGCGTGCACTCGGCGAAGCTCCCGACAGCGAACCCGGTCAATTTCAGACCATGCCAGGATTCGAGGTCCGTTTGATTCGAGCCGCAGCGCCGGACGAAGGGTCATGGGTCAGCTTGGCAATTGATCCACAAGGCAGATTCGTGATTGGGCGTGAGGACAAAGGGTTGCTGCGGATGACCTTGGCCGATGACGGCGATCGTGTCGCGAAAGTCGAGACGATTAACGACGAATTGTTGGAGTGTCGTGGGCTACTGTTCGCCCACGACTCGCTGTACGCCAACGCAAACAACTCCAAAGGGCTGTATCGGTTGCGAGACGCCGACGGCGACGACCAATTCGAGACAGTCGACCTACTGTACAGTTCGACGGGAGGCGTTGGGCATGGCCGTAACGATCTGGCGCTCGGTCCCGATGGCTGGGTCTACAGCATTCACGGCGACTCTGTAGATCTGCCAACCTCGCTGCCGGACCTTACATCGCCGTTTCGAGAACAACGACGTGGCGCCAATACGCGGGAGGGCCACGTCATTCGACTCAACGCGGATGGCAGCAAGATTGAACTCGTGACGGCCGGTCTAAGAAATCCGTTTGGGATCGACTTCAATGCTGACGGCGAGATGTTCACCTACGATGCCGATGCCGAACACGACATGGGTGCCCCGTGGTATCGTCCAACTCGGGTCAACCAGTTGGTCCCAGGCGGCGATTTTGGTTGGCGCGGTGTCACGGGTAATTGGCCGCCGTACTTCCCGGACCATCCGGACAATGCATCACCGACGTTGGACATCGGCAAAGGCTCGCCAACGGCCGTCAAATTCGGTCACCGTAGCAATTATCCTCAGCCATACCAAGACGCTCTCTATATTCTCGATTGGGCCTATGGACGCGTGTTGGTCGTTCATTTGGTGCCGCGGGGGGCCGGATATTTCGGACGTGCCGAGCCGTTTTTGCGAGGACGGCCGCTCAACGTCACCGACTTGGACTTTGGCCCTGACGGTGCGATGTACCTGGTGACGGGTGGTCGAAAAACACAGTCGGGGCTGTACCGCGTGCGTT
>JASLRF010000612.1 GCA_030744095.1 Pirellulaceae bacterium
CTTGCGTTGCAATCTTGACACCCTCCGTGATCCATCCCTGGGAGACGATTTTCACTGACTGGCAACAGTGAAACAAAACTGCCCTCCAAAAACTAGCTCAGTTCACCAGGAAATGCCAACTTTGGCGCGGCCTAGGGCTACTCCATTTTTCTGTTGCCCTTCTTTTTGTTGCTGAGCTTTTTTTTCCTGGTGGGCGGGCTGTATTATGTGGGTTGGTTGCCGCGAGATTTTCCCGTGGCGAATTGGCTGACCCGGCGTTACGACGGTGCGTTGGTGATGCGCACGTTGGGCCTCGCCGCCCAAGAACAGCGACCATTTTCCAATGTTATTGCGATACTCGCACGGCTCTATCCGAAACGTAGTGTCCGAGGCTCTTTGGACGAGGCTGGCCGACGCATCAATCGTGGCGAGCCATGGACCGAGAGCCTGCAACGAACGGGAATCATCCGCGAGGCCGACGGCACGGTGTTGGAGGCCGCCGAGCGGACGGGTAATATTGCTTGGGCGTTGGAGGAAATGGCCGATAGCGGTATGCGACGTTGGGTTTTTCGGCTACGAATTGTGTTGAATGTTCTGTTTCCAATCCTGGTCCTGGTGTTGGGGCTGATCGTCGCCTTTCTGGTGATTGGCCTCTTCGTTCCTTTAACGTCGCTTATCGAAGGCATGTCATGATACGACGACGCAATGGATCGATGCTGTTGGAAGTCAGTTTGGCAGTCATGCTGCTGTCGGTTGCTTTAATGGCCGTTGCGCAACTACTGGCAGTCGCTGCCAGACAACGCCACGAGGCGCGTTGGCGAACGGTCGCGATACACGAGGTCGCCAACGTGACGGAACAGATGATGGCGCTGCCTTGGGACGAGACCACCGCCGAGCGAATCAGCGCCACGGCGTTGGACCCCACCACTGAAGCACTGTTGCCCAGCGCCAGGCTGCTGATTGAAGTGACCGATGTGATGGATCCGCGCCAGGCGAAACGCGTTCGGGTCTCGCTGGCTTATCGGAATACCGCAGGCCTGCCCGTCGAGCCAATTACGCTGGTGGCGTGGAAGTTTTCGCCGGGAGGCAACGAATGAACAGTCAAAGCTCGCGCCGTGCGTATTCGCTGATCGAAGTGTTATTGGCGGTCACGATTGTCTCGATGGTGATGACCGCGGTGGCCGTCGCGATGCAGGCCATGTACCGAGTCGATCGGCAGTTGAAGGACAACGCGGCCTACGGGCAAGTGGTACCTCGGTTGTCACTGCAGCTAAGAACAGATACCCACGCCGCCGGCGATGTCGCCTTGCTGGATGGTCCGAAGGGACCCGGCGGCGTCTCGCTGACGTTGGCAGCTGATGGTGAAGTGATCGTGTACCAATCCGAAGCGGGGCGCGTTCTTCGCACGCGGCGGCGTGACGGTGAGGAGCTTGGTCACGAGGTCTATTATTTGGGAAAAACCGCCACATTTCGGTGGCAGAAAACTGGGCCACCGTCGTCAATGGTGGAGTTGGAGATTGTCCGCGCAATGGGAAAAATCGACTCGGCGGATTCTCAGCAAGTGGACCGCATCGTCGCCGCCATTGGGATCCGGACCCCGCACCGAAAGGAAGGAGCTCTCGATGCCTCAGTTGATTAGTCCTCGTCAACGACCGCACCAACTGATGCGGTACAAAGTGCGTCGCCGGGCTGCCGCGATGGCCGTTGTCTTGGTCTGTCTGCTGGTCATCATGTTGATGAGTGGCACACTTGTCCGCGGAATGCTGCTATATCATCGCCAGGCGAAGACTGAATCATTGCAGTTGCAGGCGCTGTGGCTGGCAGAATCTGCCGCGGCGCTGGCAGTGGCACAACTGCGAGCAGATCCGGAGTATCCAGGCCAAACGTGGCGAGTTTCCGTCGACGAGAATTCCGGTTCGATTGGTGTCGCCGAAATTCATGTCGTACGTGTTGATCAGCATCCGCGGCAGCGCATCCTGCGTATTAAGTCAACCTATCCTGACGAACCGATTCAGCGGGTCGTTCTTGACCACGAGGTAACTGTGACCCTGCCAGTCTTGGGAGATTCCGAATGAAAAAGGACATCCGCGCGTTCACCTTGGTCGAGCTTCTGGTGGTGATCGCCATCATCGGCATTCTGGTGGCCATGCTACTGCCCGCCGTGCAGGCGGCCCGCGAAGCGGCCCGTCGCTCGCAGTGCCAACATCATCTGGCCCAGTTGATCATTGCGGTCAATAACTACGAGATGGCGCACACGGCCTATCCGACGGGAACCGTCGCCGCGACCGGACCGGTTCGCAGTGTTCCCCAGGGCTATCATCATGGCTGGACGACTCAGTTACTGCCGTATGTCGAACAGGGCGTTGTTTATCGCAATATCGACCACTCGGTCAGCGTTTACGACGCCGGCAACGCCAAAGTGCGTGCCCACAATGTCGCATTCTATCGTTGCCCTTCGTCATGGTTGGGCGGTCGTGGATACAGCGATTACGCCGGCCTGCAGCATGATGTCGAAGCGCCGATTGACGCCGCCAATGACGGGATCTTCTTCCTTAACAGTAAAGTTCGCTATCAAGACGTTTCCGACGGCTCGTCACAGACGTTCTTCTTTGGCGAAAAGCTCGCAACCGTCGGCGATCTCGGCTGGATGTCGGGCACTCGAGCGATTCTGCGAAACACGGGCACGCCACTGAATGCCGCATTGACGTTGTCCGCGGGGCGCCCTGCTCTGGTGGGACCGACTCGGCCGCCGGGGGTTGAAGACGGCGTGGACACGCCCGCCGATGCCTCTGGAGATACGTCTTCCCCCGCCGAAGACACGGAGAATCTGACAAAAGAAGCTAATGACCAGCCTGACGAAGCGAAGAGCAACAGTATTAAATATGGCCAGCCGATCGGCCCGTTGTCCGTCGGCGGATTTGCCAGTGATCACGCGGCTGGAGCGAATTTTGCCTTGGGTGATGGCAGCGTTCGGTATATCAGTGAGACCATTTCGACCGCGGTCTACCAGCAATTAGGAAATCGCCACGACGGTAAGTTGATTGATGGGGAGTTCTAGCGAGGCTGTGCCTCGGACCGATGCGAGCGATCGCTCCGTTGCAGCGACCCGCTCCCCGACCAACCTGCGGTCAGTGCCCGTCGCTAAAAACTTGATTCATTTGTAAAGAAAAACCTGATACAAGCTTTTCTGAAGAAGAACCTGACATGAGCTTTCTCGTTCCAAGCCTTTCTTGTCTCAAGAGGCAAGATCCAGGACTCGCAGATGACCAACAGACAAACAATGCACGCAGGTGAAACTCGCATCACGCGCGGATGCATCAGCCGTGGTTTTACGTTGGTCGAACTGTTGATTGTCGTCGCAGTCATCGGGATCTTGGTTGCGCTTCTCTTGCCCGCTGTGCAGGCTGCGCGGGAAGCCGCTCGACGCGCGTCGTGTTCGAACAACCTTGCGCAGCTGATCATGGCGGTTCATCATTACGAATCGACACATCAGCTCTATCCGCCAGGTACGGTGAACCCGACCGGTCCGATCCTCAATCAATTGAAGGGCTACCACCATGGCTGGATCGGGCAGATGATGCCGTTCTTGGAAAAAGAGGCGGTATACCATCGCATCGACCGTGATGTGAGTGTGTATCACAAGAACAACTTGCCGGTTCGCGCGCTCCACCTTTCCCGGCTGCAGTGCCCGTCAAACCCAATGGGAGGCAAAGGCTATTCGCAGTATGCCGCCTTGCACCACGATGCCGAGAATCCGATCGATGTCGACCAAAACGGCGTCTTCTTCTTGAACAGCGCTGTCACTCAGGATGATGTGAGCGATGGCGTTGGTTACACGATTTTCCTGGGTGAAAAGGCGCTGGAACGCGGTGACCTGGGCTGGATGTCGGGGACTAGGGCGATCCTGCGCAACACCGGCGAGGCACTCAACACTGCCATCGACCAAATCCGACAGACACGCGCCTGGAATCGGGGCACGCAACTTCCGCCTGGAGTTTCCTTGTCATCGGGAAAACCTGCGGGGGCAGGGGGCATGGATGGCTTCGGTGGTGAGGAAGAATCCTATGATCTTGACGAACGGAACGATAGGCTGATCGTGCTGGGTGGAACATCGCCGCGTGCGGCAGCGACATTTGTCGGCGGGTTCGCCAGTTATCATTCCAGCGGCGCCAATTTTGCGATGGGGGACGGTAGCACGCGATTCATCGCCACGACGGTATCGACGACAGTCTATCGACAGTTGGGGCATCGAGCTGACGGCAAACTCATCGAACTTCAGTAGGACGGCTGGACCATGAAACAGCACCGTGGCTTCACGTATATCGAACTCTTGACCGTCATCGCGATCATCGGTGTACTGGTTGCGTTGCTATTGCCGGCAGTGCAGGCGGCGACGGAAGCGGCGCGACGAATGTCGTGCGCCAATAACCTGACACAAGTGATCCTCGCCGTTCAAGAATATGAATCCACACACCAGGTCTATCCGCCAGGAACCGTCGACACTTCAGGGCCGATTTTCCATGTTCCGCAGGGCTATCACCACAATTGGATTTCCCAGATCCTGCCGTTCTTGGAACAGGAACCGTTGGCGCGGCACATCGACTATCGCGTGGGCGTTTACGACGATGCAAATCGACCTGCTCGCCGTGTGCATCTGGAGATCCTGCGTTGTCCTTCGTCGCCGGCAGGCGGCATAGGCTACAGTGACTACGCTGGGATTCACAATGATACTGAAACGCCAATTGACGTAGATAACAATGGCATCTTCTTCTTGAACAGCCGAATACGGTACGACGATGTTGTCGATGGCGTTTCGAATACAATATTCATCGGTGAAAAAGCGACCCTGTTGGGCGATCTGGGGTGGATGTCGGGGACGCGGGCGACGTTGCGCAACTTGGGCAGCTTCAATGGTACCGGGCGTCGGCTACCCTGGACCACCGCTGGTTTCCCGCCAGGTGTTGTGGGGGACGCGAGCTTGGCGCCAACGCTCAGCGGCGATGCACTCGAGGCGATTTTGTTTTCATCCAATTCGTCAGGTCGATGGGTAAATGTGGACCCACCGGCATTCGCTGCCAAACCACCCGAGGATCCAAATCTGGGGGTCGGTGGTCTCTCTAGCGTGCATCCCGGTGGCGGGCAGTCCGCCCGAGGCGATGGCAGCATCAGGTTTATGACCGAAACGATCGACGTCCGTGTGCGACAGCAGATGGCCAACCGCGCTGATCGTGGCTTGCTAAACGACGATTGGTAGCCCCTGAGAGCGTTCGCTGCCCCACCCAAACTTCGTATTATCTGCGGTTTCACCAGTCATTGGGTTGGCGGCAAAAATCGCTCTTGCCAAATCTCGTCATTCCCGCAAAATCCCCCCTCCGCCATGATCTCCACCGGTCGCTAGAGCCCATGCGGCGTAAGTGTAGCGGGTTTTTCGTCACATAGGACTTAGAAACAAGGCGTTGCGCACGCTACACGTCCGTGCGACTCGCACCAGCAAGGGAGTGCCAAGGATGAGCGAGCCGTTTTATTTTGACGAACTGACTGTCGGTGATTGCTGGGAGAGCCGCAGCCGCACGATTACCGAGACGGACGTCGTCAGTTTTGCGGGTATGACGGGCGATTACGATCCGCTTCATGTTGATCACGAATTTGCAAAGCAGACACCGTATGGCCGTCCCATTGCACACGGATTGCTCGGCTTGTCCCTCTTGGCTGGTCTCAGCAGTACGGCCCCGGCGATGCAAACCAAGGCGTTCTTGGGAATTGGCCAATGGAAATTCTTGCGGCCGCTGTTCATCGGCGACACCGTGCGCGTCAAAACGGAAGTTATCGATTTGAATTCAAAGAACCGCCGACAAGGACGCGTCACGTGGCGCCGGCAGTTAGTGAATCAGGCGGACGAAATAATCCAGCAGGGCGAATTTGAGACGATCGTCGCTTGCAGGTCCCTGCGAGTGCGACGCGATGACGGTAGAGTGGGTGACGTCGCCAGTCACGAGACGAAGGCGTCCGCTCAGAACAGTTCGACGACAGACGAGCAACGCAAGTCTGCGTAAGCGGCGCGGTCAGCCGAATCGAGCGTATCGCTTCGCAATCTAGCTCCGACACGTACTTCCGCGGCGACATCGGACACGCAGGAACGCGCATGAACACAATACAAGAACCAACTGTCAGTTCCTTGTTCAACCTGTCAGGTAAGCGGACCCTGATTACGGGTGCCAGCGGGTATTTGGGTTCGGCCATGGCGCGTGCCTTGGCGGAGGCCGGTGCCGTGGTTGTCACGGCCAGCCGCGATGTCGAGCGGGCGCGCCAGTCGGCGTCCAGTCTGCCTGCTGTCTCGAGCGGCGCGCACGTTGGCATCGAACTGAATCAATTGGACGTCGCATCGCTGGAAGCTGGTTTTCAAGATGCCATCGACCAGGTTGGCGGGATCGACATTGTTGTCAACAACGGTCAATCAGGGCCTCCGAATGACTTGACTGATGTTACGCCACAGCAGTTTCAACAGCAGTTGGCCAACGCCGCTGGTTACTTTCATCTGGCACGACTTCTCCGCAATCACGTTGTAGAGCGCCAGGCAGCGGGTGCCGTGATCATGATCGGCTCGATGTACGGCGTGGTCGGGTCGTACCCAGACGCCTACAAATCGATTTGCTCTGCCAGCCCCGTCGCATATCACGCGCTAAAGGGTGGCGTGATTCACATGACGCGACATTTGGCAGTCTACTGGGCACCCGACAAGGTGCGCGTGAATTGCCTTTCGCCTGGTGCCTTTCCAAACCCGGCCAAAGTTCCAGCCGGACTGGAAGATCGACTGATCGAAAAATGTCCTCAACATCGCATGGGGCAACCGCACGAATTGAAAGGCGCCGTGGTGTTTCTTGCCAGCGAGGCGAGCAGCTATATGACCGGTCAGAACTTAATTATCGACGGCGGCTGGACCGCCTGGTGATGGTGGGCCCAGGTTGTGGCTTGGTTATGGGCCCGGGGATGGGCGGGTCTCAGGTTGTGAGCGGGTCTCCCAGTTGTGAGCGGGTCGACCAGTTGTAATCGGGTCTCCTGACCCGCTTACCGTTTCGACCGAAAGTCTCCTTCTTCTCACCCCGAATGTGGTAGGCGTTCCGCGCTTGTTTGGAGACCTACGGTCGGAATGGTGTTGCGGTCAGGAGACCGCACCACAACAAGGGAGACCGCATCCGGCGTTTCAAACGGCACGGTGACTTCGCAACGTTGACCTTCTAACCAACTCCCATGACCCTTGATACGGAAATGGGGGCACGCCGGTGATAGAATAAAGAAGCGTGGGTTGTCGTTTAGAGTTGATACTGAAGCCTATCTGAGATGGTGGGAAGGAGAGCTTGGTCTTGAGTAACTCGGTTTTCGTCTCTGTCATAACTTTCGTGTATCGATGCGCATTGATCCACGGTTCGCAGCGTAACGTAGTCCGTGCGTTGTGTGCGTGCGTGTTGTTTAGTTTCGTTGAACCCTTGGCCGCTGCTGCCCAGCACTCCACTGATGGCGCTCGTCCCAACATCCTCTTTCTACTCACCGACGATCAGCGTTGGGATAGCGTCGCTTCATCCGGGGACGAGCTGATTCACACACCCAATCTCGACCGCATTGCCGTGCAAGGCACGCAA
>JASLRF010000613.1 GCA_030744095.1 Pirellulaceae bacterium
GGTCAGTCTCGATGGCTTGATTTACATCTCGTTGCAAAGCAGCGGCATCGCCAATCAATGGCTGGCGACGGCGGATCGGTCGGAAACCGGCAACAGCGATGACAAGTTGTCCAAACAAGAAATGCAAGCCTTCGTGGGTGAACAGAAGATCCCCGAGTCATTCTTTCGTAAGACGTTTGATCGCGGCGATGTCGATCGAGACGGCTTCCTGGAAGGCGAGGAACTGGACAAGGCGTTTCTGGATCCGTCGAACTTCGGCGGCGCTCGTTTCGACGCGGAATCTCCGGCGGACGAGTTCATCATGGCGCTTCGCGGCGGCGGCCGGGGCGATGTCACGCGCTCCCATCTGCTCTGGAAACACGCCACCAAGCATACCGATCACATTGTTTCACCGCTGATTTCGGACGATCGTATGCTTTTGATCAAAGCGGGCGGGATCGCCTCGATGTTCGAAACGGCAGGTGGCACCGCGATCCGCACGACATCACGAATCCGCAATCCGGGCGACTATTTTGCTTCTCCCATTCGGGGCGACGGAAAGATCTATGTCGCTGGGGAAAACGGCATCGTCGTTGTGCTTCAGGACAGTCCAAGTCTCGAACTGTTAGCCCGGAACGAGATGGGTGATAGCATCGTAGCCACGCCCGCCATCGCCGATGGATGCCTGTATGTTCGCACGCGTTCCAAGCTGATCTGCGTCGGTCCCTAGCAATTTTTGATTTTAGGGTTGAAGAAGAATCGTCGCCTGGCGAGATAGTCGTTGATCGCGATCAATACGTTTAGTTCGCAGAGCGAACCATGACAATCAGGACGTTTGGTTCGCAGAGCGAACCACGACGATCAGGCTCGACAATCCTGATTCTTAGTGTTGACAGAGCAACAGCAGGTCGGGGCCTAATGCGATTCTTCTGTTCCGAGTTCATGCGCCAACCGCGGCGGACCTGCTGTGAGTACAAGTGCGGATGCGGCAATCGGAGCAATCAAGAACACGATCAACGCCGGATCGTACGAACCGAGCCAGTCCGCGGACAGTGCCAGCGGCAACGGTCCCACGGCAGCGCCCAGTATCATAACCGCCATCGCGACACCACGAATTGCACCCTGGTGAGCGCGACCATAGTACGTCATCCAGACCACCATCCCGGCACTTCGCAAGATGCTGCCATGTAGGCCAAGCATGGTTGCGTAGACAAGCGCCAACACCGTCCAGGGCATGACCATGACGATTCCTACGCTGGTCGCCAAGAGCAGCATGGCGGCAGCCAGCAGATAACGGCTGGGGTAGCGATCAGTCAGCCAGCCCGCGCCGAGCGCAACGATAGTCGCAATCGCTGCTTGGAATGAGATCAACGCGAGCGCCCAGCCGGCCGAAACACCGCGACTGCCGAGCAATGACACGGCATGAAAAATCAACCCTGTTCCGACCATGCCGCTGGTCGCAGGAACCGCCAGCAACTTCCAAAACGTGGCATCGCGAAGCACGTCCGCGACCAGCCAGCCACGCGGCACCGTGCCTGGTTCCTCTTTTGCCGGAATGTGGCGTGGTGGTAAGTCAGCCGACGCAGGAAGGTGCGGATCGGACGCCGAACCCGGCTCGTCCCCGTCGGGCAACAACCCCAAGTCCTCGGGACGGTCGCGAATCAGGAACATACTTGGGACCAACAGCACGCCCCACACAAGCGCGGCCAACACCAACCAGCCCGTCTGCCAACCGAAATGTCCGATCAGCCATCCATTCATCAGTGGAAAAAACATCACGGAAAGGCTACCGCCCAGTCCGGCCAAGGCCGTCGCGAATCCCCGGCGGCGCTCGAACCACTCGCCCACCAACCAGATCGAAACCAGTGTCAAGGCACCTTGCCCCAGCGAACGGACCAAGCTAAAGCTAAAGTAAAGGCTGCCCAATCCGGAAGTTAGCGACATGCACACACACGCACCGCCGAGCAGAAGCGCGATGATGGGCAGCAGGCGACGTGCGCCAAGTCGGTCGATCAGACGCCCCACGTAAGGCAACGAAAGTCCGCTGATGACCGTGGCAAAACCGTAGGCCAACGAGTAATTCGTTTCGGAGATTCCCAGCCCCGCCTGCATGGGATCTTTGAACGCCGCGACGGAGTACGATTGTCCGGGCGCGGACATAAACTGTGCCGCGGCGGAGATTCCCAACATCGTCCAGCCGGGAAAGAACCGATAACGTCGGCTGATTCCGCGGGCAAGGGGTGTGATGGCAGCGGAGGCTGAGTTCATATGCGATTCCAAACAGAATGACGAGCCGCGAGGATGTGTCAGAGTCCATCGTTGGACGGGAAACTCTGGCGGCTTGTCAGCACGCAGGTCGCCACGGGGGCAGCTGCCGGGCGGGGAAAGGTTGCCAACCTATCAGAAGGCAGGCGGTCCATCCAGGCCAGTCGGAACGCGTGTTAACGGTCGATTGGGAAGTGGGCCGGGAACGAAGGATAAATGTATATTCGTTCTTGGCGCGTTGTGACAGGCGGCCGATAATAGTCGCTTGAAGAGATTCGACATCGCAGCCTTGACAGAATCTTGTGGAATTCTGTTCGAAGTCTGATTGCCGTTTCCATCAAGGCCGAGGCACTCATGCAAAATCGCCAGCCAATTTCCCGTCGAGATATGCTCACGCGGATGGGGGCAGGTATGGGGACGCTTGGTTTAGCCGGCGTGATCGCCACCGCCGAACCGACCGCTGCGGCCAGTACGGTTTCGGCCTCGTCGCCCCTGGCTCCCAAGGTGCCCCACTTCGCGCCGCGTGCTAATCGCGTGATTCAGCTCTTCATGCCAGGTGGCCCATCGCAAATCGACACCTTTGATTACAAGCCGCAGGTCGAAGCGTGCAATGGACAGCGGCCCAAACTGGTCGATCGCAAGTCGCTGCGGAATACCAAGGGCGGATTGTTCAAATCACCGTTCGGATTCAAACAGTACGGGCAAACCGGCAAGTGGGTTAGCGACATCTTTCCCCACGTGGCCAAGTGCGTCGACGACATCTGCTTTGTTCATTCGATGCACACGAACATCCCCGAACATGCCGGCGCGATTCTTATGATGAACTTGGGGCATCTGCAGCCAAACCGCCCCAGCATGGGCTCTTGGCTGACGTACGGTCTGGGGACCGAGAACCAAGATCTACCAGGCTTTGTCGCATTGTCGCCGCAAGCTCAACCGCGTGGAGGGCTGGCGAATTGGGGTAACGCCTTCTTGCCCGGTGCCTATGCAGGTTGCTACGTCAACATTGGCGAGATGCACCCCGATCGCGTGGTGCGCGACCTGAAAAACCAATATCTTCAGCGGTCGGCCCAACGTCGACAGGCGGACCTGCTGACGGAAATCAACCGGTTGGATTTGGCGCGACAAGAAAGCGACCCGCAGCTGGAAGCCAGCATCGAGGCGATGGAATTAGCCTTCCGTATGCAATTCTCCGTCCCCGAGGCGTTCGACCTGAAGCGGGAGACAAAATTGACACTCGACAGTTACGGCGGCAGCGACTACGCCAAAGGCTGCTTGCTGGCGCGCCGGTTGGTCGAACGTGGCGTACGGATGGTGCAAGTTTCATTATCGATCGATGGCTACGACATCGCTTGGGACACCGGGCACAACGACATCGCAGGCGGGCACAAGCGATTGGCCGAAGCTTGCGACCAAGGCATCGCCGCGTTGCTGAACGATCTGAAGCAGCGCGGCATGCTGGAAGATACGCTCGTGATTTGGGGTGGCGAATTTGGTCGCGCGCCCACTTCTGAAGGTCAGAAAGGTCGCGATCACGACCACTATGGATTCACCACCTGGTTGGCCGGTGGCGGCGTCAAACCGGGTTTCAGTTACGGTGCGACGGACGAGTTTGGTCTGACTGCTGTCGAGAATCGCGTTCACGTCCACGATCTGCACGCGACAATCCTGCATTTGATGGGTCTGGATCACACCAAGTTGACGTATCGCTATTCCGGCCGCGATTTTCGCCTTACCGACGTGCATGGCAACGTGGTACACGAGATCCTGGCGTGATTGCACTTTTGTTCAGCGGGGGCCAGCCGCATTGATCCGCGCAGCACGTCGATCTTCGCCAGGCGTCGTACCTCGGTAGGAAGACTCCTTGTTGGCGATTCGATCTCCAGTTTCCCGGTGAAACGAGTCCCGCGAAATATCATCGGGCACGCTGTCGCCCGTTTCTTTCACCCACTGGTCCAGTAACTTGCGAAGTCGTTGCTTCGTCTGGGCGAAGGCTGGATCGGCCGCAAGGTTGTTCAGTTGGTTGGGGTCGTTTCGGTACCGATAAAGCTCTTCGGCCGGGCGTGGGGCGAGAAAGACGTCGGACTGTGCCTCGTTCAACTCTTTGCGATCTCGCATCGCCAGCAGTTGCCGATGCGAGGCAGATCGCACGGAGTCGGCTGGTCCCTGCCATGCCTGGTACGGCCGGTTGTTGCGGATGTAGAGAAACCCGTCCGCTCGGACGCTGCGGCCATGGGCTTCGTAGTCGTGCCAGTTGTGCTCCGAGAATGCATAGCGCCGCACCTGGGCGGAGATGTTCTGCAAAACGGGCTTGAAGCTCACGCCCTGTATCGTCTCGGCAGGCTTGACGCCGGCAATGTCGAGAATCGTCGGGGCCAAGTCAATCGCACTGACCAAGCTTGTTGTGACGGCTCCCCGCTTTGGAATTCCGGCCGGCCAATGTGCGACGAGTGCTGTCTTCATACCCGAGTCGTGCAAACGAGTTTTGGCGCGGGGGAATGGGCGCCCGTTGTCGGCAAGCACGAAGATCAAGGTGTTGTCCAGTTCTTCTTTCGTCAAAGCTTGCACAACTTTGCCCACGTAGTGATCGAAGCGCGTCACCTCGTTGTAATACGAAGCAAGGTCGTCGCGAGTTTCGGTTTCGTTGGCCAAGAACGGCGGAACGACAACCTCTTCGGCGCGATGCTTCGGGCCGTACGTACTCGCGTTCCAATCCTTGTCGCCATCCCAGGCTCGATGAGCGTCGTAGGCAGCGAACCAGAAAAAGAATGGTTTGTCTTTGGGACGCTGCTTCACGGTTTGGACCCACTTCCCATGTCCTCCGCGATTGCCTGGCACATTTCCACCGTCAACCAGATCGAATGGCTTGTCCTTGCTGTGCGACCCGCCCGGTGTTGACTTCATGTGATGTTTTCCCACGATCGCTGTGTAGTAACCAGCTTCGCGCAGCAACGTTGGGAACCAAGGTAGTCCCCCATCGATCGCAAGGTGCAGCTCGGCGGCCTTTCCGTTGTTGTGTGGATAACGCCCGGTGATCATGCTCGAGCGGCTCGGACTGCAACTGCTTGCCGTCAGATAAGCCTCGTCGAATCGCAGGCCATTCTGTGCCAGGTCGTCGATGTTCGGCGTGCGGGCGGCTTCGTTTCCGTAACAGCCATAGTCGTTCCAGCTCACATCGTCCGCAATGAACAGAATGACATTCGGCTGCTCAGCCCGCGCCCCGACGGCCGCCAGGAGCAGCAGTCCAAAGATGGTGTGTTTCAGCATTGCTATTGTTCCAGTTCCAAAGTGTGTTACACCACTTCACCTAACTCCAGCAGCAGATCAAAGCTGTAGATTCCTGAGTCGTGGCCATCGCTGATTTCGATTGAATAGGCGTAATTCCCCACGGGCTTCATTCCTTTAATTCGAAGTGGTTGCATTTCCTCTTCGGTCAGGATGGGCAGCATCGTCGGCGGTTGTTGGCGCTTCTCGCGGCAGGTCGTGCACGGGCACCGATCACGTAACTCGCGAAAGCTGTAACAGCGCTGGAGGCCGTCGCTCCAGTCAATTTGCAGGTGGGAGGGCTCGACAATCTCCAACTTGGTTGGGTAAGCGTTCATGACAGGCTGGCCAACTCGCCCAGCAGGCGATCAATTTCTTCCGTGGTGTTGTAATGGGCCAATCCGATACGGACCATGCCCTCCGGTTCCAGGCCCAGCGTCTCTGTAAGTTGCAGAGCGTAGTAGTTGCCGTTCCAGACAAAGATGCCGCGTTGTGCCAACTGTTCTGCCACTGCGGTGGCGGTCAGTCGGTCGTGCGTGATCGAAACGGTCGGCAATCGCTGGTCCAAATGCGCCGCGTCGGTGATCCCCCACACGGTGATCGCATCCAGTCTCGCCAACCCTGACAACAAGCGTTCGACCAATTCGCTTTCGTAGATTGCGATGGCGTCGTACGCGGATCGCAGCGCGTCACGTCTGGCAAGCGCGGGATCATTCGCCGCATCACGTCCCAGTCCGGCCAGGTATTCGACGGCCGCCAACGTGCCGGCGATCGACTCGTGGCTTTGCGTCCCCGTCATCCACTTGCCGGGCAATTCATTGGACGAAGGACGCACCTTATAGGCGACCAGTTCTTCCAGCAGTTCACGGCGTCCCCACATGATCCCGGTGTGTGGGCCGAAGAATTTGTACGCCGAGCACGCCAGGAAGTCGCAACCAAGCTGGCCGACATCGATACCCACATGAGGTGCGAAATGAACCGCGTCCAGAAATGAGACTGCGCCCGCGGCCCGGGCCCACTGGCAAATCTCGCGAACCGGGTTTATCGAACCGCTGGCGTTGGATGCGCAGCCCACGGCGACGAGGCGCGTGTTGGCATTGATTTTGTCACGGAAATCGTCCAGGTCAAGTGTACAGTCGGTCTTCTTGATATCGACGTAGCGGACGGCCGCGCCCGCATCTTCGGCCGCCATCACCCAGGGAGTCACGTTGGCGTCATGGTCTAGTCGCGTGACGACGATTTCATCGCCTGACTGCCACCTTCGCCCGAGCGACCGGGACATCGCAAAGGTGAGCGACGTCATGTTCTGGCCGAAGAAAACGCAATCAGGGTCATCAGCACCGAGCAGGTCTGCAACACCTTGGTGCGCTTCGTTCAGCATCGCGTCGCTCTCGCGGCTGGTGACGAAGACGCCTTCGTGATTGGCGTTGCGGTGTGTCAGATAGTCACCCATCGCGTCGATGACGCAGCGCGGCACTTGAGTTCCCGCGGGGCCATCCAGGAATACGGCGGGCTGGCCCTCGACAGTACGTGTCAGCGCCGGAAACCGCTGACGAATCGAATCGATGTGGGAACGGATAAAGCGATCGTCGGTGGAAGAGGTGTTCAACATTTTCGCATCATACGAATTCAGGGCCGACGGCAAAAGAACCCGCAGCGAGGGATCCCGTGGGCCAGACGCCGCCGGCAGGAGAATTCT
>JASLRF010000614.1 GCA_030744095.1 Pirellulaceae bacterium
AGTGGCTTCCAGCCATTGATCGGCTGCGGATTGAACGTCCCCCATCTGAAAAGAACCACGACGACCGGCTGCAAACTATGCCCAATTCCAATAGCGCGACCAAACGATTACGACAAAACGTGACCCGCCGCGATCGTAATCGAGCCGTCAAATCGGACCTGCGAACCCAGTTACGAAAAGTGCACGCGGCCGTTGCTGCGGGTGATGTTGCCACCGCAGAAGCTGAATTCATTGTCGTCGCCAAGAAATTGGATCAGGCCGGCAGCAGCAAAATCATGCACCGTAACACGGCGAGCCGAACGAAGTCGCGACTGCAAAAGGCGATCAAAGCTGTGAAGCAAAAGGCCGCCCAGTAGTCCCGCCCGCGTGTTGTCAGCATCAGCTTCACATCGATCGGTGCCCTACGGCGCTTCCATGCTGGCCAGGCCAAGCACACTCCGCAGTGCCGTCATCCCAATTTCACCGAACTGTCGTGACGAAACCTGCCAGAGTCGCGGGTTGAGTAGTTCAACGGATACGAACCCGTTGTATTGGATCTCTGCCAGCCGCGCGACGATTGCCTCCAGCGGAATGTCTCCGTCGCCTGGGAGGATGCGGTCTGCGTCGGTGGCGAGTTCACGTGGCGTGTCGGCCAGATCAGACAATTGGACGTGGAATAAGTTCTCCCTAGTGAGACACGCCAAATCTTCCGTCTGGCTGGGGCCGACATAGAAATGAAAGGCATCCAAACAAAGCCCTAGACTTGGATGGTCCACGCGCGCCACCAGACCGGCGGCGGTTAACAGGTTGTTGCCGAGCGCCGCGCGGGACTGGAATTCGAGTGCAATGCGCTTGCCATGTTTGGCGGCCAACTGCGCAGCCTGGTCCAGTGAGACAAGAGCACGCTCGATGTCCTGGTCGTTCAACGGCCCGAACAGATCGCAGGCGACCACAATGGTCTTGATCTCCAGGTCGCGGCAGAGTTCCAGTCGCCGCTGAAACAGCGACCAGGCTTCACGTCGAGCGTCGCCCTGGCTGGTGAATAATCCGCCTTGAAAGCTGGCAACGGGTAGCGTCACGTGATGTTCCGCCAACAACCCACGCGCGTCATCTAGCGAATTTGTTTCGAGATAGGTCTCCAGTTTGGTAAACCAGACTTCAATCGCATCGCACTGCCCTGCTGCGTAATCTGCAATGTCCTTTTCGAACGGGGAATTAAGCGAACAAACCTGGCTCAGGGCGGGCTTCATTACTTTCTACTTTCGCTTTCTTGCGTGTCGCTTGGGCTGGCAGGTGGAGCAAAAAAACGTGGCGCGTTGCGCTTGTACAATGCGTTGTACAACACCCGCGCGGCAGACCAAACAGGGGTGACCGGCGCGATCGTACACACGATGGTGATTCTGATAGCCACCTGACTTGTTCAATGCGTTCCGGTAGGTACCGTCGGACAAGGTCGAACCTTCGCAATGGATCGCCATCTGCAGGATCTCGAGCGTCGACAGATGAATGCGTTCCCACTCCTGGTCAGTGACACGGTCGCACGATTTCTCCGGGTGGACCCCGGCCTGGTGGAGGATCTCTGATGCATACAAGTTGCCGATCCCCGCAATCGCCTTCTGATCCAATAGAGCGACCTTCACGGCGCGGCGACTTCCGCACAGTCGATCGCGCATTTCGCCTGGTTTCAACGCCAGGGCGTCGGTCCCCACCTTGTGTGGACCGAGTTGTACGTGAAAGTCGTTGGGCGAGAGCAACCGCACGTTGCCTAGTCCGCGCCGGTCCCAATACCAAACGTGGCTTATGTTGCCGGACAGATCGAGCCGAAATCGCAGGTGTTCGGGGCTGGGCGGATCAGACAAGAGAACGAGTCCTGTCATGCGAGGCTCGAACACAATCCGGTCTCCGCTATCCAAGAGAAGTATAACACGTTTGCCAACGCGACCGATCTGCTCGATACAACGATCAACCGTCCTGCGGCGAAACAGATCGATTCGAGGATAGATTTGAAGTGGTTTCAGCCGGCAAGGCAGCCGAACAGCGTCTTCGATTCGGGCTCCCGAAATAGCCAGGATCCCGCGACGCATGGTCTCGACTTCAGGCAATTCTGGCATACGGCTCTTCTTGACTGCGGGTCCGAGCGCGGCAACATCACGTTAGTGCAGTGTCGATTCTTGAGTTTAGGGTTGAAGAAGAATGGTCGCCTGGCGAGATAGTCGTTGATCGCTGCGATCAAGACGTTTGGTTCGCAGAGCGAACCACGACAATCAGGCTCGCAATCCTAATTCTAAGTCTTGATAAAGCCCGGATCCGCCGCCAGCGCGGTTCGCTGAGTGTTTCAATGCAACTGCCACGCCTTGACCGGGTTTCTCGCTCGGTCCAGAATCGATCGCAGCTTCGTCAGGCAGATCATTTCGACACCCCTGCCCTGCCAGCAATATCATACGCACCAAGCGGTATCGTTAATATGACCGACAACTCGTCCAACGCCACAAAACACGTTCCCGATGTCGCCGGTCGATTTGGCGATTTCGGCGGGCGATACGTTCCCGAGACGCTCACACGGGCGTTGGACGAGCTTGCAGCCGAATACGAAAAGGCCCGGCAGGATGCCGATTTTCAGACGGAATTGGATGATCTGCTGAAAAACTATGTCGGCAGGCCTTCGCCTTTGTATCATGCCCGCCGATTGAGTGGTGAGTGCGGGGGTGCCCAGATCTGGCTCAAGCGCGAAGACTTGAACCACACCGGTGCCCACAAAATCAACAATACATTGGGTCAGGCGTTGCTAACCCGGCGGATGGGCAAGCGGCGCGTCATCGCCGAAACTGGCGCGGGTCAGCATGGAGTGGCGACGGCGACCGCATGTGCCCGCTTTGGCTTGCCGTGTGTCGTCTATATGGGGTCTGAAGATATCCGCCGCCAGGCCCCCAACGTGTTCAGCATGAAATTGCTTGGGGCCGAGGTGCGACCCGTTGAGACTGGTTCGCGAACACTGCGCGATGCGATCAACGAAGCGATGCGCGATTGGATGTCGAGTGTCGAGACGACGCATTACATCATTGGTTCGGTCGTTGGTCCCCACCCATTTCCAATGATCGTCCGCGACTTCCAAGCCGTGATCGGCAATGAGGCGCGCGAGCAGATGGAGGCCCGCGTTGGTCGTCTACCAGATTGTGTGGTGGCATGCGTTGGCGGCGGTAGCAACGCAGCAGGGATGTTCTATCCGTTCATCGAGGATCAGACCGTCGAGCTGTTGGGTGTCGAGGCGGGAGGATTGGGGGCACTGCCCGGCCAGCACGCTTCGCCCCTCTCGTTTGGCAACCCTGGCGTGCTGCATGGCAGCTACAGCTACGTGATGCAAGACGAAGACGGGCAGACGTGCGACGTGCATTCGATGTCCGCTGGATTGGATTACCCCGGTGTTGGCCCCGAACACAGTTACTGGAAAGCGACCGGCCGTGTCGAGTATAGCAGCTGTCAGGACGATTCTGCGATGCGAGGGTTCGACGCGCTGGCGCGTAACGAAGGTATCCTGCCTGCACTAGAAAGTTCACACGCGGTGGCCAAGGCCATGGAAGTTGCCGCCGGGCGCCCGGAGGAAGACATTGTGCTGGTCTGTCTGTCTGGCCGTGGAGACAAGGATGCAAACGAGATCGCTCGCCTGAAGGCGGTTCAAGATCAGTAATGGCCCGAGGCGGCTCGCGCCGCGGACAAGAACTTACTTTACCGAAACAACGGCCTGCGGTGTCATTGATAAAGAGAAAGCAATGTCGGCAATCGATCAACTATTTTCGGAATTGAAGCAGCAAGGACGCAAGGCGTTGATGCCCTTTGTGACGGCTGGTGATCCCGATATCGAATTCACGGCGGCCGTGATTCGGGAACTGGCCGCGCGCGGTGCCACGATGTGCGAGATTGGAATTCCCTACAGTGATCCGATTGCCGATGGGCCAGTCATTCAGGCGTCGTACACCAGAGCACTCGACAACCACGTCAAACTGGCCGACATTATGGCGATGCTTGGCGAAGTGACGAGCGACGTCACGATGCCCATCGTAACCATGGTCAGTTACGCCATCATCCATCGACATGGGCTGGAGCGGTATGTGACGCGCGCCAAGGCGGCCGGAGTGGCCGGGGCCATTGTTCCTGACTTGCTGGTCGAAGAAGCTGGACCATTTTCCGAAATCTGTCGTCGCGAGGATTTCAGCCTGATTCAACTCGTGACTCCGACCACGCCACGAGACCGGGCGCTGCGGATCGCCGACAGTTCGACGGGGTTTCTCTATTATGTTTCCGTCACCGGAATCACAGGCGAACGCCAGGCGTTACCTGCCGAAGTGACCGAGAATGTGGGTTGGTTGCGGGCGCAGACTGACCTGCCCATTTGCATTGGCTTCGGGATCAGTCAGCCCGATCATGTACGAGTCTTGTCACCAGTGGCTGATGGATTGATCGTCGGATCGGCCTTCGTGCGACGGATAGCCACGGCGGCGGATCGGTCGCGCGCAGACGTGCTAAGGGAAATCGGTGACTTCGCCAGTAGCCTTCTCGAGACGCTCAATGACTAGCGACAGTTTCAAAACCCACCCTTTTGGCGCGAACCATTCTTGAAACTGCTTCTAGCTGTTTGCCACATTTTCAAGCAAAGGTGTCAGTCTTTCGCGGAGATTCTCACAAGCGTCTGTGGGTCAACATAACAACCGTCCTGACAGGCGTTTAGCGATTGTGAGTGGTGCCCGATCGAGACAAACATTGGCACCGATCGATAATCGGAAGTAAAGTTTATAGTGTGACCATTCGATCGCATGAAAAGAGAGTTCCACCGAGCAATCCATGTTGGCCATCACGCGCCTCGTGTTGCCAGTGCACTGTTCGGTTGACCGCCCGTTGACCAACGACGGAGGTGCACCGTGAAATCATCTCACCCTTCTTCCGCATTGTGGCGTTACTTCGCCGGTCTCGCGGAGTATGTCTTTCAGGCCGAACTTGGCGTCGCAGATCCGCCTTTGATCGACTACGTCAGCTGTTTGCTCATGCGGTTTGTTCGTTCCGATGCGATGCATAAGGTGCGAAATCCGACTGGCCAGCCGTTGATGGAAGTTACGGAGATGTTGGTCGAAGCGAACGCTCGCATTGGCAACGCTCGGCGCGATGTCCATCGTCACATCGGCGATTTCACGCTTTTTTGGGCTGGAGTCTATCCTGAAATGCTGCGAGGAATGCAGGCCCCGGAAAAGAAAGATCACTTCATCGACTACTGTTCGCAGGGCAAACGAGCCTACTTGATCGCCAGCAGTATCGAAACGGATGACGCCCAGGATGCACCAGCAGAGATTCTCGAGCGGTTGAGTTTCGACTTTGACCTTTGTGCCTACGGATTGCGAGAAGTGCGCCGCGAATGGGAACGTCGCGACGGCGAAAATCCACAAATGTTGCTCGAGTGATTTGGTAGCCTGTTGAGTGGAGCCCATAATGTCGCTTCGCTGGAACGCATTCTCTGCCCGTTTCCTCAAGTGAAGTACCCATGACGACGGCAACGCTTATCCTCGATACCAAGGCCACCCTTGGCGAGGGCCCCATCTGGGATCCGCGCGCGAGCGTGCTCTGGTGGATTGACATCAACGAACATCGGCTGCACCGCTATGACCCCAGTGTGAGGCAAGAGAGCGGCATCCAAAATGAAACGTACGACATTGGCCAGCGCATTGGCACTGTCGTACCACGCTTGTCGGGTGGGCTGATGGTGGCCGTCGAGCACGGCTTTGCTTCCTACAATCCCGTGACACAGCACCTGGAAATCCTCGCCGATCCGGAAGCACATTTACCGGGCAATCGGTTCAATGATGGTAAATGCGATCCGGCAGGTCGTTTCTGGGCCGGGACATTGCAATCGGTTGAAGAGGATATGAAGGCGGGGACGCTGTACTGTATGTATCCTGACGGCCGTGTCGAGCCGCGTGTGCCGAGTGTTGGGATTTCGAACGGAATTGTTTGGACATCAGACAAGAGAACGATGTACTTTATCGACAGCCCAACGCGTCGCGTCGACGCGTTCGACTACGACGACGCGACCGGAGAGATCTCCCATCGGCGGCCCGCCGTTGAACTCCCTGAAGGGCTCATCGTACCACACAAGTCGTTGGGCCAAAAAAAAGTTATCCGGGTCCGAATGTCTCCCAGGCGGTGGATAGGTCGTGGACACGTTGAAGGCCGATCCAAAGGGTTTGAGGGCCGGGGTGCGTGGACTTGCGAAT
>JASLRF010000615.1 GCA_030744095.1 Pirellulaceae bacterium
AAAGCACGAAAGAACCATGTAACGAAGGGCAAAATGGCGTCGCATTGGATGGCCTCGTGAAATGTCTGGTTGCGCCCACGCAACGGACAATGTGGGCATGGAAAGTGCGCTGAACACGAAGTCAGCGAACTACAACAGCGGCACAGTCTGCTCGCCGCGCTCGTACACGACGTGGGCTCGTCCGACTAGAAGCGGATCGATCGGGCCGATCTTGTCCATATTCTTCTTGGTGTTCTTCAGCTTCTTCGGTGGCGACGCAGCAGTGCCTGAAGATTGGGTTCGTTTCTTGGTGCTCATGCCAACATTATACCAGATAGACGCATCAGCGCGCAATCAAATGTTCCGGCAGGTGCTGCACGCCATTGTGATCCGCCAAGCGACACTCCTCCGCCGTGATCAGCACCTTCGTTACCGAAGTGTTGCAGGCCACATCAAGCGGTTCGGTGTGAAAGTGCTCCAGGAAAAGCTGCTTGAAGTCGGCGTGGGTGACGTAGGCAACGCGTTGCGAAGTGTGAGCGAATTCCTCACGCGTTTGTTGCAAGACGTCCGCGGCACGGCGTTTGGCAAGTGCCCGTGTTTCATACGGTTGGCACCGCCACCACCCGCCGCCATTGATCTCGGCAGCGATCTGAAATGCTGGAAACAGCACTTCAATTTCCGCCCGATTCAGCCCTGGTCGACCGACCATCCCCACCTCTGGATACCCACTGCAACAACCGCCCATTTCATGAATTGCAGTTCGCACTTCTGGTGTTAAGTTGGTCGCCTCCTGGATCCGCCGCGCGGTTTCTAGCGCCCGCAGGAAAGGGCTCGTGATGACCTTGGTCAACCGAAGCGCCGGAATCCATTTTCCCAAACAATCCGCCTGCTGATTTCCCAACTCAGTCAACCCCGGATCCTCAACTCGTTGCTCTTCCGGCAAGGCGTTGTTCTGCGACTGAGCGTGACGAATCAGATACAGTTCCATGTGAATTCCTGAAAACGTGGCGAGTAGTAGCGTGCAAACGACCCAAGAAGTGGGGCCGTTATCACAATTCTAGTCGATCTGGCCAATTGCGATACCGCGGGGTAATCGAGTTGTCCCGCAGGTAGCGATCGATGTACTGGACAAGGTACGATGGCAGTCATCACAAACTTCGTGCAGTATTGATGGCGCCCTCCCTGAATGAGGTGAATCGATGAAGACACTGAAACAACGAAGGACAACGCAACGCGGAGGCCGATTTACCAGTCGAGTGCTCTCGGTCATCTGGTGCATCGCACTTGCGCCTCCCTTGGTCGCCCAGGACTCGCTTGAGGATGCGCTGGGTCGAGCCCTGATTCCGCAGAAAGAAGCAACAGAACAACTCAACCAATTTGTCCTCTCGCGCATCACCAAGCTGAAGACTGCCGAATCCACCGAAGCCTGGCAAAAGGAGTCCGCTCGAATCCGTGAGCGTGTGCGCGAAGAAGTAATATTTCGTGGCGTGCCGACGGCGTGGCGCGAGGGAAAGCCGCGAGTGGTTTGGGACGACGTCATCGAGACCGACCATGGCTACCGCATTCGAAAGCTCCGGTTTGAAGCATTGCCCGGCTTGTGGATTCCAGCGTTGCTGTATGAACCCGCAAAGTTCGACGGTAAGGTACCTGCAGTGCTCAACGTGAACGGCCACGAGGCAACCGGAAAATCGACGGCCTACAAACAACTGCGATGCATCAATCTTGCCAAACGCGGCATACTGGCTTTGAACCTCGAGTGGATCGGCATGGGGCAGCTGCGCACGCCAGGGCTCTCGCATAATCATTTGGCCAAACTTGATCTGTGCGGGAGAGCCGGCGTCGGTGTCTTCTTCCTGGCAATGTCACGCGGGATCGATCTCCTGCTTGACCACCCGCACGCAGATCCCACACGGACAGCAGTGACGGGCCTTTCGGGCGGCGGTTGGCAGACGATCATCCTCAGTTCCCTGGACACTCGCGTGAAACTCGCCGTGCCCGTCGCAGGACACAGCGCGCTGGCTCAACGAGTGGCTAACGCCAACAGCATCGGTGACCTCGAACAAAACCCGAGCGACCTCGCGTCGATTGCGGATTACGTGCATCTGAATTGCTTGATGGTCCCGCGCCCACTACTGCTGATCTACAATACGCGGGACAACTGTTGCTTCGTGGCATCGACCGTCAAGTCGAACACCTACGAACCGGTCGTGCCGTTCTATAAACAAGCCGGCGTCCCCGATCGCTTGGGCTATTATGAAAATGACGATCCCGGAACGCACAACTATGAAAAAGACAACCGCGAGCACCTGTACGGATTCCTAAACAAGCATTTTCTTCCCTCGGGCGACCAGTCCAATCAAGAGATCGTTTCAGCCGACGAAGTTCGCACGGACGAAGAACTCAGCGTCCCATTGCCGGAGAACAATGCCGATTTTCATTCGCTGGCGGCCGCTGCCGCGCGGACGCTTCCAGTGCCGTTGACCGGATCCAAGGACGAGCGACGCGAGCAACTGCGCAAGGTCTTGCGATTTCGTCCACACGACGTGACGGCAGATCTGTTTACGGGTCCAAAGCCGTTTGCCCGTTTCAAGGTACGTGATCTCCGTCTGCGGGTCGGCGACGAGTGGATACTGCCGGCGATGGTTGTCGAGGGGCAGACCGTCGATCGGCAAGTGATTGTGTTGGCAGACGGTGGCTTTGCTTCACAAACAGCGCGGATCGAAGCGCTGGCGGCATCCGGCGCGCGCGTCCTGGCCATCGATCCGATTCTGATCGGCCAGACGAAGCCAGCCCGACAGCTCTATCAGAACGCCATGCTACTGGCGACCGTCGGGCAGCGACCACTGGGCATTCAATCAGCACAGATTGCGGCGGTGGCCAAGTTCTTTGCGCGGGTCTTTGTTGCGGAATCCGTGATTATCGAAGCCCATGGACCCCGTAGTAGTTTGATCGCGCGGTGTGCCGCGGCGCTGGACGGGGGCGTCACCATCGGCAAAGTACAGACAAACGCCGAACCAGCTTCGCTAAAAGATTTCCTCCAACCGGGCGCTGGTTACGCGGCCACCCCGGAAGCCTATTGCTTCGGCCTGTTAGAACACTTCGATTTACCGCAGCTCGTCGAACTGGCCAACGACTAACCCAGAATATAAAAGGAACCGACTCATGCGCCGCTTTGGTCATCTGATCGTCATCATGATTGTTACCGCTCTATCTCTCACGTCTTCCGATTCGGCGCTGAGCCAATCAGACGCCAAGCCGGCCTTACCCGGAGCAAGACCGGCGATCGACGCCAGCAACTACGCGACGATTCAGGCGGCGCTCGATGCCGTTCCTGAAGCGGGTGGCGTGGTTCGACTGCCAGCCGGAGACTTTGAGATCTCCGAACCGCTAATGTTGCGTCGCGGCGACACGCGACTAGAAGGCGTCGGTTCAGCGACCAACATCATCAACACTAACCAGGAGGGTCAGCCAGCATTGATTGTTGCCCACGCCAAGGGCAACAAGGTCAAGAAGGAAGATCGGCTGTGGCGTGTCAATCTGGCCAATTTCCGTATCACCGGGAATGAAAAGAGCGGGCACGGAATCGTCGCAACGCTGATTGAAGAGGTTTTCTTGCAGGGCATTTCGGTCTCGTACCACGGCGGTGACGGCATTCGACTGGAGACTTGTTACGAAGACCCGCGGATCAGCAATTGCTTGATCACGTACAACAAGAAGGTTGGCCTGAACATTCTGGGCGGCCATGACATCGTGGTCTCGGCCAACCAGTTCGAAGAAAACAACGACGCCCTGCATTGTATTGACAGTTTCAACCTGTGCATGACCGGAAACAACTTGGACGACCACTTGAATCTGGGTGTGCTGATTGAAAATACGTATGGATCGGTGCTCTCCGGCAACATGATCGAAGAGTGTGCCTCA
>JASLRF010000616.1 GCA_030744095.1 Pirellulaceae bacterium
GGTATTGGGTGCGTTGGGAAATGACGAAGGTTTCATTTTGTTGGGTGAGGTTGCCTACGATCGGACTGGACATTCAGTCAGCACCGCCGGCGATGTTAATGGTGACGGTTTCGACGACTTTATCATCGGCGCGCCTTCCGATCCCGACTATACGGATCGGCCCGGTCGCGCTTATGTGATGTTTGGACGCGACTTTACCGGGAAGAATCCGCAGACTGGCGATAGCGACTCCAACACGCTGGCGGGAACCGATCAAGCGGAAGTTCAAATCGGCGGGCAAGGCGACGATCTGCTGATCGGCAACGGCGGTGCCGACGTCGCACGTGGCGGGCAAGGCGACGACACCATTTACCTGACCGATTTGACATTCCGCTTGTTTGATGGCGGTCGGGGCGAGGATACGTTGACGTTCACCGGCGGAGGTTTGAATTTGGATCTGTCGGCGGTTTACGACAACCGTCTAGTCGGCCTCGAGCATATCGACCTGACCGGCTCGGGCGACAATCATTTGACGATCGGAAATGTTCGCGAGGTTCTCAACATCTCCGACACGAGCAACCGCCTGGTTGTGCATCGGGACGCCGACGACACCGTTGATCTTGGCACCGGGTGGACAGAACAGTCCTCGGAGACAATTGACGGCAGCGTCTTCCGCGTGTTTACGCAAGGCGCCGCCAAGCTGCTCGTTGAAAACCTGAAGCCGACGCTCGACTTAAATGGCCCCGATGACGACGGTACCGATACGTCGGCCACTTTCACTGAAGATGGCCCAGCTGTCGTGATCACCGATGCCGACCTGACGGTCGCGGACGACGATCAGATTGTGTCGGCAACGGTCACGCTGACAAATGTGTTAGATGGCATCGACGAATCGTTGGCGATGACCGTCAGCGGAACGGGCCTTCAGACGACTTATAATGCGGCCACCGGTGTCCTTGAAGTGACGGGAACTGCATCGGCGAGCGTGTACGCCGCCGCGCTGGCGACATTGCGGTATCGCAACGCCGATGACGGTGCCGACGTCACCGATCGCGTGGTCACCGTCACGGTCAATGACGGACTTGTCTCGAGCGACGCAGCCCGAGCCACGGTCAGCCTGATCGCAGTCAACGATGCGCCGCAACTTGCCAGCGCGCCAGTACATCTGGGGACGATCAACGAAGACGACCAAGATACAGACGGCACGACCGTGGCCGCTTTGATCCCCGATGGCAATATTACCGATCCGGACGGCGCTGCCGTGGAAGCGATGGCCGTGATCCTGGTGGATCAGACCAACGGCGTCTGGCAGTTTAACACCGGAGGCGACTGGCATGACTTCGGACTTCCGTCACTAACCGCCGCTCGACTGCTGGGACCGACGGACAAAGTACGTTTCAGGCCGGTCGCCGACTACAACGGCGTGGCGACGTTCCGTTTCAAAGCCTGGGATCAAACGAGCGGAACTGCCGGCGAGGAAACGGATGTGATCACCAACGGAGGTACAACCGCCTTCAGCACAGGCAAGGCCTCGGCGACTGTCTCGGTTACGCCGGTCAATGACGCCCCGATCTTGGACGACAGCCTTTCGCCGACCCTGACACCAATTTCTCGCGAGCAGCTGAATTCGGCGGGCGACCTGGTGTCCGTGCTCGTCGCAGGAGCCATCGAAGATGTTGATGGTCAGCCGCGCAGTTCGATTGCGGTGATTGATGTTGATGAAACCAACGGACATTGGGAACACTTGCTCCCGGGTACGACTCTGCAACAGTGGATGAGGATCACGGCGTCGGAGTCATCGGCACTGCTACTGTCCTCTGCGCGTCGAATTCGTTTTGTTCCGGACATTGGGTTTTCAGGAACGGCGACGATCACCTTCCGTGCCTGGGATCAATCAGTGGGCGGGGACGGGACTCAAGTTGATACCACACAAAATGGTGGCACCACGCCGTTCAGCATCGCGACGGATACGGCAGAAATCACCGTTGCAGACACTGACGATCCGCCGACGCTGGATCCGATCAGCTCGCCGCTCATCCGAAGCAGCACGGAGCCGTTCAATCTGGGCTTGACCAACATCACCGACGGTGGCGCGGGGACCGAGACCCTGACGATTTCTGCAACCAGCAGCAACCATGAGGTCTTGCCGGATCCCGAAGTCAGCTATACCGCACCCGACACGACGGGTCAGTTGCTGCTTTCTCCGGTTGCCGAAATGGGCGGTTGGTCCGTGGTCACGGTGACCGTGACTGAAGACGACGGGGATGCGATTACGCGAGTGTTTGCCGTCAGTGTGGGTGATAATCTGCAGCGGTGGCAAAACCCGTTCGATGCCAAGGATGTCAATGCCGATGGGGCTATTTCGCCAATCGATGTGCTGCAGATTGTCAACGAGTTGAACCGACCCAACCATGCTGATCAAACGGGTCGGTTGCCCAATCCTGCTTCGCCCAATGCGCCGCCGCCGTACTACGACGTAACGGGCGACGGATTTGTCACATCGCGAGACGCATTGCTGATTATTAATTGTCTGAACGAAGCTGCGAGCGGTGGAGGCGAAGCAGAGGGTCCGGACGATGGCCTTAGCTGGTTGGCCGGAGCGACGGGCGCAAGTGTGAACTTTGCCGTTCCGTCCGTCGCGACTATTCCACAAGGTTCGCCAGACAACCCGGCGGTTCCTTCGAACGGCACCGGCACAACCAGTTCGGTCGTTGCTCTAACGAAACCGACGACGGTCGACGCTATCGCGCGGCATCGATTTTTCGCGTCTGAAGAACCATCACCGACCGACGATCTGGATTCGATCTTGGACACGCTAAGCGCCGACGAACTGGCCAAGTGGTGGTCGTAAGCTAAGGTCTCCCAACTGTCGTAGTCGATGTCTTTATTGCAGAGCCTGGTCTCGCCGCTGCGCCGAATTGGTTGGCGCACAGATTGCCATCTTCGTCGCGCGCTGCGATAACGGAGCACTATTGGGCCGTAGAATCCCTGTGCTCCGAGGAGGCGCCGCTGTCATGTCGCAAACCGACGCTCGTCCAAATCTTGAAGGTCGTATCGCCGTAGTTACTGGAGGTGCCAGCGGGATTGGCCGAGCCATCGCGGTTTTGCTGGCAGAATGTGGGGCGCGCGTCTTTGTGGGTGACTACGATCCCGTTCCGGAAAACGTCGCAGCGAGCCGAAAGCTGAGCATCGTCGATCGTCGCTGTGACGTTCGGGTCGAGTCGGACGTGCGCGATTTGATCGAAGCGGCAGTCACCGCTGGTGGCGGGCTGGACATACTGGTCAACAATGCTGGCATCGGCCTGGTCAAGCCGATCATCGAAGTGAGCGAAGAAGAATGGAGCGCGTGTCTGGACACGAACCTTAAAGGTGCCTTTCTGGCAGCGAAGCACGCGATTCCGCACTTGATCGCGCGAGGTGGTGGGTCGATCGTGAACACGGCTAGTAACGCGGGAATCCTGCCACGTGCCCACGACCCTGTCTATTCGACCAGCAAGGGAGCCCTAGTTGCGTTGACCAAATGTCTGGCGCTTTGCCACAGTCCCGACCGCATTCGCGTCAACGCTGTCTGCCCGGGGCCAGTGGGCGACACACGGATGATGAATGCCGACCTGGATCGCGTGCCGGATCGCGAAGCCGCGATTGGTCAGTTTATCAGGGCCAGCCCGTTGGCCCGAGCGCATGGCCGGATGATTGCGCCGCAAGAAGTTGCCGAAGCCGTACTCTACCTGGTCAGCGATGCGGCGCAGATGGTAACGGGAACGTTGATTGCGATTGATGGAGGAAAATCGTTGGGTGTCCCGCCCGTGGGCGACGCGTGACGATGGCCGCATCTCTAAGCAAGCGTTCCTGTTGTATACTGATCGGCACGATATACCCGCATCCTTCTTATGCCGACGTTGAAAACCATGTCGTTGTTTGAGCAATCCGAGAAAGCGAGTCTTCGCAGCGTCCAACCGCTCGCCGCCCGGATGCGGCCGAGCACGCTGGCCGAATTTGTTGGCCAGCAACATTTCCTGGGCGAAGGTAAATTGCTCCGCAGATTGCTGCAGGCGGACCGGCTCGGTTCCGTTCTGTTCTACGGCCCACCGGGCACCGGGAAGACGACCCTAGCGAGGCTGTTGGCCACTGAGAGTCTCAGCCGTTTTCGCCAGTTGAGCGCCGTCACAAGCGGTGTGAAGGACGTTCGCGAGGTTCTCGAAGAGGCGCGTGACGAAGTAGCAACCGGCGGAAGGAAAACGGTGTTGTTTGTCGACGAGATTCATCGCTTCAACAAGACGCAACAGGATGCATTGTTGCCTGACGTCGAAGATGGCATCGTCACGTTGATCGGTGCAACAACGGCCAATCCATTCTTCGCGGTGAACAGCGCCCTGGTCAGCCGCAGTCAGATCTTCCAATTCGAACCATTGGCAATCGACGAGATCAAGGCTCTTCTGTTTCGGGCGCTCGAAGATAGACAGCGCGGACTAGGTACACACGACGTTGAATTAACGGACGACGCGCTTGACTACCTGGCGCGCGTGTGCGACGGTGATGCGCGTCGCGCCTTGGCGGCGTTGGAAATTGGCGTGCTCTCCTCGACGGGTAAACCAATTCACTTCGATGCCGCGTTGGCCGCCGAGTCCGTACAGCGCAAAGCGATAGAGTACGATTCGTCGGGCGATACGCATTACGATGCGGCCAGTGCCTTGATCAAGAGCATTCGAGGCAGCGATCCAGACGCTGGGCTGTATTGGCTGGCACGGATGTTGGAGGGAGGAGAAGATGTCCGGTTCCTTTGCCGCCGGTTGGTGATCTTGGCCAGCGAAGACATCGGCAACGCTGATCCACACGCTCTGCCGTTGACGGTAGCAGCGATGCAGGCGTGCGAGTTTATTGGATTGCCTGAATGCCAA
Source organism: Pirellulaceae bacterium (assembly GCA_030744095.1). Next base: position 4,878 of record JASLRF010000616.1, read on the forward strand.
TTGACACTGTCACAGGCGGTGACGTATCTGGCCTGTGCTCCCAAGTCGAATTCCGCGACTGTGGCGATTGGTGAGGCGATTCACGACATTCGCGAAGGCCGCTTACTGCCCGTGCCGGTTCATCTGCGGGATTCCCATTACGAAGGTTCGAAACAGCTCGGACATGGTGAAGGATATGAATACGCGCACGACGCCCAGGATGGCTTGGCAGAACAGGATTACTTGGGCGTGGATCGCGAGTACTATCGGCCCGTCGACCGGGGCTTTGAACGGGAGTTGGCAGAACGTCTGACGACGATCCGGAAGCGTCTGCGGGCCGCGAAAACGGAGCCGGAACCGTAGGCGATGCTAGCGTCGTGGCGAGCGTCAGAAATTCGCCTAGTATCGGGCACACTCTTCGTCTATTATCCCCCACGCAAAAAACCTGTATATCGACGCATTCGTCAGGGAGGACGATGTGGATACGCTCAAAACCGCGATCGTAGTTGTTCTGTTGTTGGCCGTTCTGTATGGCGTTTACGTCACACTGAACCAGCCCGATCAGGAAGTTCCTGA
>JASLRF010000617.1 GCA_030744095.1 Pirellulaceae bacterium
CCGTGGACGAACGTGTCTTGACCATCGATGATTTGACGCGAATGTTCAATGTGTCTGCCAAGACGATCTCAAGATGGCGCGATCGCGGGCTCGTAGCACGGCGTTACACGGTCAAGGGGCGCAAACAAATCGGCTTCCCGCAGAGTGTGGTCGATAGGTTTGTTCATCGCAACCGCGACCGGGTTAGCCGTGGCGCAAAATTCCGCCAACTTACGGAAATGGAGAAGCATGAGATCATCGAACTGGCGCGACGCCTGATTCAACAAGGTGAGTCGCCGAGTCGAACGCTGACCCAAGTCGCTGCCAAGACTAGCCGCAGTGTCGAGACAGTTCGTTACACGATCAAACGACACGACCAAGTTCATGGCGACCGCGCGATTCTGGCTGGTTTAGAATCCGATGGTGATGCGAAAATCTATTCGGACTATTTACGAGGCGCGACCGTGGCGGCCATTGCCAAGCGAAACAAACGTAGCGAAGAGGATGTGTTGGGCGTCATTCGGGAGTTCCGCGTTTTGCGTGTCATGGAGCTGCCTCTGGCGTGCGTTCATAGTGATGAGTTTGAGAACAACAATGCCGATGAACTACTGACGGCGCAACTTCCCGATGCCGAGCGAAAACCACGTCAGGTTTGTCCTCCAGCTGGACTTCCGGCTTATTTGAACAGTCTCTATCACACGGACTTGCTGACCAAACCACAAGAACAGCATCTGTTTCGCCGGTACAACTATCGCAAGTTTCGTGTGGATCTACTCCGCAAACAGCTGGATCCCACGAAGGCCTGCGAACGGTTGCTGGACAAGATCGAACGGCTCTATGAAGACGCGATGGTGGACAAGAACCATCTGATTCAAGCGAATCTGCGACTGGTAGTTTCGGTTGCCAAACAATATGTCACGACGCACGTGTCACTGTTCGATCTGATCAGCGATGGCAATGTGTCGTTGATCAAGGCTGTCGAAAAGTTCGATTACGGCTTGGGCAATAAATTCAGCACGTACGCGACATGGGCGATCAAGAAAAACTATGCGCGTACGTTCAGCACACATCTACGTCAGCAAGACCGATTTCGGACCTGCCAGGACGAGTTGTTGGGGGGCCAGGCTGGGTATCGTGCCGACCCGTTGCTTTGCGAGTCGATTCAAACGGAATACAGATCAGCGGTGTCTGGCATCTTGGGCCGGTTGGACGAACGGGAACAGGCCGTGATCGAGCAACGATTTGGACTGGCAACCGTCCGAGAGCCCCGCACCTTGAAAGAGATCGGTGACAATTTGGGAGTCAGCAAGGAACGAATTCGGCAAATCGAAGCCCGGGCGATGAAGAAGCTCCGTGCCGCGGCTCGCGAGCAGCGGGTCGAGCTGATGGTTGCATAAGGCATCGTTGTGGTACACGCTTGGCGCAGGGCCGGAGCGGGGCGGGAAGAGAACTGCCTACGCCAAGTTCTGTCGGGGCATGCCTGTTGTGCCGCTTAAAGCGGATCGTCGCGTCAAATCGGACGGCGGGGATATAGTGAATGAGCGAGTGGCAGGCCACGAGTAACCCGCTTCGTTCACGGTGAGGCGCTCCAACCAATTGGGCAAACCAGGGCGTTATGTCCCCGAAGGCGCATTTGGACACCCGCCTGGTGGTGTTCTAACCTGAATGATCGGTAGCGTGGGGGTATCCTCATTTTGTCTGTAGGAACAACCGGCAGGCGTTCGATGAGGACTGTCGGTGGGTGATCCATCACCTGCTGTACCAGTGAAGCTCTACCCCAAGAGACGCTGCAAACTAGTACCCGAAATCCGTTCTTGACGAATCGCAACCGGATGCGCAAATCCGCCTCAGAAGGTTCACCGCTTCTGTTGAACGTCATTGATGGAATGACCAACACTAGTTGGCGGCTCGCCAATGACGCACCTGCCCTGCGCCAATTCCATGCCCGCAACGGTTGACATTTCTGTACTTCGCATCGGCTACGTGCTGGATGCTCCGATTTATCATGACAAGAACGTCAAGCTCCTTGGGCGAGGTTCGACGATCACCGAGGATTTCGTTCACCAACTGCAGCGCCGTGGCATTCGCAAGGTTCAAGTCGCCATAAACGACTTGGCCAAATTGCGGGGTTGGAAGTTGTCCGTCGATTCACCGTCGGACGTCATTGCGAAATCGCACGTCAAAAGAGAGGAAGTATCGCCTGCAGTCAAGCCAGAGTCAGAATCTCGCATCAATCCACCACGGTTTCTCCGTTACATGGATACGATGTCCCGGGTTGGACGTCAGGCACGGACAAACGTCGGCCCCCTGAAGATGATTTGCGAATCTGCGCAACTGGCGGCCGACGCTCTCCAAGCCGAGTATTTTGGATTCGGCCTGACCTTGTCCAGTACCGACGGCATGACGGTCTTCCTTGGGACAAGAGCTTCGCACGGGACAAATCAAAAGCTGAGTCGCTACGAACTGGAGCTTCCTGCAACTCGTTCATTCTTGTCGGCGCCCATGGCATCTGGTTCACCACTGTTTGTGGAAGACCTGGCCGCCGACGATCGATTTAGTGACGACTTCCTGGCAGGGCTCCAGATTGAAAGCGCAGCTGCCGTGCCTTTGCATCGGAGAACATTGCGCGCTGGATCGATGGCAGTGTTCTATCACGAGACCAAGAAATTGGACGACCAGGATCTTTCGTTCTTCGAAACGATCGCCAATATCGTCACAGTGCCAACGCACATTGATGTTGCAGAGTTGGATGCCGAGTCGAATGCAATCGAGGAACTGACGACATACCGACGCTACGAATTCCATTGCCGGCAACGCATTGCACCGATGGACGGAGAACAACTCCCTCTGAGATCGTCTTTCGAAGAAGTTCTTTGCCACGATATCTCGAGATGCGGGATCTCATTCTATTACCCGCGCCGTCCAGAATTCACCTATCTGACAGTGGCGTTGGGACAACCGCCCCGTCTGAAGCAGATGAAGGCGACTGTTGTGAGCTGCTGGGACACGGATGTCGACGGCGAACCATGTACGCTGGTCAGATGCCGTTTCGCCAGCCCACGAATGACATCCTGAACTGGCTGACGCAACGAAGCTCACGGTCTACGGCTAGAGTCACCGCGGGTGGTTTTTTCGCGCATCGGCCGTTGCCAAAAGTTCTTCGGCACGAAGTAATAGCTCGGCCGAATCATGTGGCGATTTCAACGTCATGTCACACGCTTCAATCGGTGCTTCACATTGTGGGCAGGCAATTGACCTTCCCAGCAACTCAAGCCGTACTTGCAGATTGCGACCGCACGTTGGGCACTCTTGAACAAAGAATGTCGCGCTCATCAGGGATCCTCCTGCTGACTTGCCACAAAACCAGAACGGTGTTTATGAATGAGATTTGAGACCACTATACTACCCGGAACAGGATCACGATTCAACAATCAACCTGGCCAGCTAGTGGGTTTGGGTAGGCTGTGGGTTGTCGATCTCTATTTGCAGTTCCGGATTTGACAGTCCCATCCATTTCGGTTGATGTCTTGGCTTTTCGGCTTGGCTAAACAGTGCTTGCGATTCGGTCGATGCAATCAACGTCAAGATAGTCGCAGCGGATGTGACAACACCCCTTACAAACACGACTTAACACAAGTGATGGCACTCATGGACTGGCGAATTGATCGACAGCGTTTCACGCTGCTGTTCGGTTGCAGGGCGACGAGCTGCTGCGTCTTTTCCTCAGCTGCCGTAGCTATCGCTCCTAACCAGATCAGCAGGGCCAACTTCAGGCGCATCGTCGCCGAGTTCGTGGCCAACCATGAGGTGCCGAGAAACGAGATCATGTCACAACGGGACGTTCTACCGTAGCTCGCAATGACTTATTTGTCGCGCCGCACGGATTTGATAACGATCGGTTCAATGGGGACATTGATGAAGTCGCCCGAATCACGAACCTCGACTTTGGCGATTCTTTGCAGGACGTCCATACCCTCCACGACTTCGCCGAACACACAGTAGCCAAACGTCTCGCCGTTTTCCGTGTCGGTTTGGTCCAACTTCGGATTGTCGGCCAGATTTAGGTAGAACTGCGAAGTCGCGCTGTCCGCGTATTCAGATTGGCGCGACATCGCAATGGTACCGCGGACATTCTTCGAGCCGTTGCTGGCTTCGTTTCGAATGGGTGGTCTTGCCTCTTTGGCATTCAATTCGGCGTCGTATCCGCCAGCGATCGCGATGAACTTATCCTGAACGAAATGGAAGACCGTACCATCGTAGAAACCGCGATCGACGTAGTTGTAGAGGAAGTTGTCGACCGTCTCAGAGGCTTTTTCCGCGTTCAAGCGCACACGAATGTCACCCAGTGATGTCACGATCGTCACCTCGGGAAACTTCTCGACTTGTGGTCCTACGGGTACGTAACTTTCCCCACCGTGAATCATGGGAACGGTCGAGACTTCGTTGCTTGTGGTGCTACCGCTT
>JASLRF010000618.1 GCA_030744095.1 Pirellulaceae bacterium
TTTGTGGTGGTTCAGCAGGCCCAGCCGGGCCGGTGTTCCGTACAGCCGGTAGACATCAAGGGCAGCGGTGATGAACGGCCAACTCTGTTTGCCGTCAGCGGAGTCGCCGCCGAGCAACAGGAACGGGCGCGGTGCCGCAAGGGCCAGCAGTTCATGATGTTCTCGCTTGAAGTCCGCGCCTTTGATCGTGTCGCCTAAGTACCAGGCCGCATCCCAATTTGAGAATGTTGTGCCGATCCCCCCTTCACTGCAGACTGTCACTTTGACGCGCGGATCAAAGGCCGCCAGATAGAGAACTTCCTTCGCTCCCAGCGAATGCCCGATCGCACCAATCCGAGTGGGATCGACCTCACCTTGGCTCGCCAAAATATCGACAGCCACTTGAGCGTCAAAGAGCATTTTGGCCATTCCCTTGGCACGCGGATGCCGTTTTAGAAACCGCGATGCCTCCTGGCCGGCTGCAATGTGGTCATTGTCGGGCCACAGATAGTTGCGGGGACAAAACGTGATGTAACCCCGCTCGGCAAGCTTCAGCCCAAAGGCCTTTTCAGGTTTGCCTTCGACGCCCGCCGGTTGCCGAATCGAATGGTTGATCGTCGAATGAAACGCCACCACACCAGCACGGTGTTTGGCCTTGGCGGGTTTTAGCAGGTAGGCTTCGGTGATGATTCCCGGTTCGACTTCGTATCGCACCAGCTGACGAATCACCTCGCCCACTCGGTCTTCGGTGACCACGGACAGTTCGGGCGGATCGTGGCGGTCGAGCCCGAGCGTGCCGAGAAACTCGAGCCACGCTTTACCCAGTTCAGCTCGCCGCCTCTCCCACTGCTCGACCGATTCTACGGGATGACCGTCTCCATTGACGAGCAGTGCCATAAGAGGTGACGGAGTGTTGCTCGCTGACGCTGGCGGTTGCTGCACATCGTTCAGCCAATCGACGTCCACCGGCGGTGTCGTCGTCTGGGCTGCCAGCGACGTCGCGATTATGCTGACAACAAGAATCGTCAGCAGTGCCGTTGCAGCAATAGAACTTTGTTGTCTCACGATTCTTCCATAACTGCACGTCGCTTGTTCGCGGCCTACAGAAACGGGTCGTCTGAAAAGCAGCAAGAGGCGTGGCATGATGATCGAAGCTCGCAGTAGAGTTCAGTCGATGTACAGGAATTCGCTAAGGTTGTATAGTGCCAAGCACAGGTCGGTCCAAGCAGCCGCTTCATAGGGATCGACGTGGGCGATGACGGGATTGGGCAGAGCGAGTTCGTTGGTTGGACGTGCTTCGCTGGCGAGCGAGCTGCGTTGCTTGGTCAGGAATTCGGCAAGCGACTGTTGCTCCTCCGCAGTGGGCGTTCGCCCGAGTACACGGCTAACGGCGATTGCCAAGCGCTGCTGGAGTTCGGTTGACGCCGAAAGCACGACACTGGCCAACCGACGCGAAGCATCTAACGACGCTTGTGAATTAAGCAACAGCAGCGACTGCGGGGCCGTCGTCGAGCGGCCTCGCCGCGGACAGCTGGCATTGGCATCTGGGCGGTCAAAGGCTTCAAAAATTGGGAAGCGAAGATTGCGTCGAGCGAAAATGTAAATACTGCGGCGGTAATGGTCCGATACCTTGGGACTGACGTTCCATTGGTTCTTCAACAGCGTCTTGACAAGCTCATCCGGCAACGGTGGGCGGACGCCGGGGCCACCTCGACGCAACTGAAGTGAGTCGGAAGTAACGAGCATCGCGTCGCGAACTTCCTCGCCAGTCAGCCGGCGGCGAGGAAACCGGGCCAGCCAGTAGTTCGGGGAATCGATGTCTTGCGAGTGTCGCCACGATTCTGCCGCCTCGGCCAGCTGTCGGTCTGACCAGCCGACTTGCGATGGTCGACTTGCCTGGCGATACGTAGCCGAGGTCAGAATCAACCGGTGCAGATGTTTCAATCGCCAGTCGTGCTGCATCAATTCAATCGCCAGCCAATCCAGTAATTCCGGATGTGATGGTTCTTCGCCGACGAGCCCAAAATCGCTCGGAGAGCGCGACAAGCCGTTCCCAAAATGATGTTGCCACAGACGGTTGGCAATCACGCGCGATGTCAACGGGTGGTCAGATCGGGTCAGCCACTGCGCCAGCGCGGTGCGAGGATGGGGCGCATCGGCCACGGGTTCGGCTGCGCCTAGCGGGTTGGCGATTCGCGGCACGCCGGCGTCAATCTCAGGGCCAGGTCGTTGCCAATCCCCGCGGATCATCAAGTGGCTCGGCGCCGAGCGCTCGGCGCCATGCAATACGCTGACCGACTGATTCTTCTTGAGCACGACGGCCGGTTCGAAAACCGCACGAAGCCGATAGAAATCAGCCTGGCTGACCGGATCATACATGTGATCGTGACATTGTGCGCAGCCCATCTGCAGGCCCATCAGAGCAGCTCCGACGGTGGACGTGATTTCGTTGAGCAGATGGTGTCGTCGTTCGTCTTGCGAGTTGATGTCCGGCATGTCAGGGCCGGCGACGCAGAACGTCGTCGCCGTGCGCGCCGCCTCGATGTCTGGAGCGATCTCGTCACCCGCCAGTTGCCAATGCACGAACGTGTCGTAAGGCATATCTTCGTTGAAGGCCTTGATCACCCAGTCGCGATAACGCCAGGCCTCATTCCGCGTCTTGTCATGCTCGAAGCCATCTGTCTCGGCAAACCGGGCCAGATCCAACCAGTGTTGCGCCCATCGTTCGCCGTAGTGGTGTGATCCCAACAAACGGTCTACTAACTGCTCGTAAGCATCGAGGGCAGAATCCGCGACAAATGTGGCAACTTGATCGGTCGTCGGTGGCAGGCCGGTCACGTCAAAGTAAATACGGCGAATCAGCGTGGTCCGGTCGGCCTCGGCCAGCGGCGTCAATTCGAGGTCTTGTAACTGCGCGAGAATAAACCGGTCGATTGCGTTGCGCGGCCAGTTGTTCCATCTTTCGGACGGAGGCAAGGTCGGCAGCGCCGGCCTGTGGAGCGGGCGAAACGACCAGTGGTCACGGTCCGAGGCGGTGATGGGCGCCTCCTGAATCTCGCCAGCTTTCTGAATCCCATCGGATAGCTCGTCGGCACGCGTCGCAGGCGTAAGGGCCGCGAAAAAAGTGGGAACCACAGTCAAGGCGACTGGCAAAACCAGCATGTTTAAGGGAAGCACGCGGCACGCTGATCGGCCGTGATGGGTAGTGAGATTCGTCAACTGAACAATCCTCGAACTACGTGGGCCTCGGTGGGGCCGATCAGCCGTTCATCCAGACCATGATGCTCGAACGACAGCAGCTCGTGATCGAGGCCCATCAGGTGGAGCAACATTGCGTGGAAATCACGGACATGAACCTTGTCTTCGGCGGCTCGTAGCCCAATCGGGTCCGTGGCTCCGATCGCTCGCCCCCCTCGCAATCCCGCCCCTGCCAACCAATACGAATAGCCCCAAGGATTGTGATCGCGGCCCTTCCCCTGTTCGCTCATCGGCATTCGGCCGAATTCGCCACCCCAGATCACCAACGTCTCGTCTAACAGCCCGCGCTGCTTGAGATCCGCGAGGAGCCCGGCCACGGGTAGATCCGTGCGACGGCAGTACCGCGAATGGTTGTCCAAGATGTCGTTGTGCGCATCCCAACCGTTGGTGTCCCCCGAATACAACTGCACGAAGCGGACTCCGCTCTCGATCATCCGACGTGCGAGCAGGCAGCGCTGTCCGAACTCACGTGTTTGCGGTTGGTTGATTCCGTAGAGTCGATTGGTTGTCTCGGTTTCACGAGACAGGTCAACGAGATCCGGCGCGGCGGTTTGCATACGGAACGCTAATTCGTAGGCCGCGATCCGCGCCGACAATTCGTCGTCTTCAGATCTGGCTGCCAGGTGGCGATCGTTGAAACGCTGAATCAGATTCAAGGTGCTACGCTGTTGTGCGGAAGAGATGCCCGTCGGTGGTTGGAGATTCAGGATCGGCGTGCTGCCCGTTCTCATCGTGACGCCTTGGTAAGTCGCCGGCAGGAAGCCACTTCCCCAAGCGGGAGGGCCGCCCTTCGCACCGCCACCCGGATCAGGCAAAACAACAAAGGCGGGCATGTCGCGATTCTCACTGCCCAACCCATACGCCATCCAACTACCCACACTGGGACGCCCCATCAAAATGTTTCCGGTGTTAATCTGGTACACCGCCTGCGGATGGTTAACGCTGTCCCCGTGCATGCTACGAATCACCACCAGGTCGTCGGCATGACGAGCAGTGTGCGGCAAAAAGTCACTGATCAGCAATCCCGATTTGCCTCGCGGACGAAACGGTTTGATCGGTCCCAGCAGCGGGTTGCGCGCGACATTGCGACGCGTCATGATCTGACCGAAACTCTCTGGGACAGGTTTCCCGGCATACTTGGCGAGTTCTGGTTTCGGGTCCAGCAGATCCACATGGCTGGGGCCACCATGCATAAACAACCAGATCACGCGCTTAGCACGCGGGGCAAAGTCTGGTTCGATCGGCGCCCCTGGTTCGGTCGTAGCGGCTAGCGCAGTCTGTTCATCCGCGAGCAAACTGGTCAATGCCAACAGCCCCGCGCCACCTCCAGCCTGCGCGAGAAAGCTGCGGCGTGACAAACTCCGAGCGTCGTATGACAAATCCATTGCGAGATCCAAAGGGCCGAGTAAATGTCCGCACGGATTATAACGCGCCAGACGACGTAGGCTAATAACTTCATTGGCTTCCACCGGTGGGGCGATCGGCGAAGGCTGTGCGCTGAACACGCTTCTAACTTGTACGGCTTTCCTTGTAAAAGCCAGTTCAACGTTGCCATAAGGCCATGAATGGATAATATTTGAGGAAAATCCCTGTATCAGAAAGGTCTCTTATGACACGATTGAAGTATCGCGTTAGTTTCGTCGTCGGGTCACTCTTAGTGATCTTGTCGAACCATCTGCGTGCGGAGGAAACACTGGCAAAGCCTCGCCTGGTGGTCTTTCTCGTGCGTCACGCCGAGAAAGTGGATGCGAGTCGAGACCCGGAGTTATCTTCCGTCGGGAAAGAGCGGGCGAAGAAACTCGCCCTCGTATTGCGTGATGCCAAAATAAAGTACATCCACAGCAGTGACTTTATCCGAACGCGAGACACCGCTGCGCCGTTCGCCGCACGCCTTAAGCTGAGAGTGGAATTGTACGATCCGAACGACCTGCCGACTCTCCTCAAGAAGTTGCGACAAACAGGCGATCGCCATCTTGTTGTCGGTCACAGCACGTCAACTCCCGCTGCAGTCAAGATGCTTGGCGGAAAACCTGGTAGTGTCATCAATGAAGCTGGTGAGTTTGACCGGCTGTACATTATCTCGGTCGATACGAATGGCGACGTAAGTACCGTATTGATGCGATACGGCAGGCCCTTCAAGGAAACTGGAAGCTAAGCAGTGTTCGATCTTCTATTGTTGTCTTTCGCTCCGCGAAAGCACGTTCCTTTCGCGGAGCGAAAGGCGACTATTGGGCAGTAATTCCTCGAACGATCCTAAGCCGGATTGTTTGCCAAGCCAATGACCATCCGGAATGTGGGAAGGGGTCGGGAGTCGTTTTCGGCCATCGGGGTCTACCGATCGAAAGTTGTGGCCCGAAAAAGACTCCCGACCCCTTTCTGCCAGGCGCTCGAGGCCAAACGCCGACGATTACCGATGTCGAATCGCTCGACCAGCACGAATGCCAGTGTGTTTCGCTCGATCAAGAACAAGGTTGCCGTTAACAACCACGAATTCGATGCCGTCATTATACTGAAATGGGTTCGTGTAAGTCGCTTGATCGATGACACGATCGGCGGCGAAGATTGTGATGTCGGCAAAGAAACCTTGCTTCAACAGACCGCGTTCCTTGATCCCAATCTTGGCTGCATTCAAGGACGTCATTTTGCGAACGGCATCTTCCAGCGTGAGCACTTCTCGTTGCCGAACATATCGTCCCAGCACGCGAGGAAATGTACCAAAGTTGCGCGGATGCGGATTGCCTCGACGAAGCGGGCCTTCGATAGCGTAGGCCGAACCATCGGACCCGACGGAACACCAGGCTTGTGCAAGGGCGAGGTTCATATCCTGTTCTTCGTGATGAGCGTACACGGTACTGACCGAGCCGCCTTCTTCGATCAGCAAGTCGAACAGTTCATCGAGCAGGTCGGCGTTCTCTTTGCTTTGCGTTCGTAGCGACATGACCCGATCCATCGTCAGGCCTTTGTATTGGTTATTGGCACTGACTAGCATACGGCTCCAATCGCCACCGACCGCCGTATAGTGGTTGTACCATCCATCGATCCCGTGCTCGATATCTTTCTTCAATCGCTCGCGTAGCGTCTTGTCTTTCAGCCGTTTGAGCAATTCGCCGCGTCCGCCTTCGTGGGCCCAAGGTGGAATAATGCTGACCAGGTTGTTATTGCCGCGGGTGTAAGGATAGACGTTGGCTTGGACGTTGATGCCGCGAGTGCGCGCATCTTCGATCAGATCGACAATCTCGCTCATGCGCCCCCAGTACGTTTGATCCGCGATCTTCAGGTGGATGATGTCGACGGCAACACCTGCTCGCTCGCCCACGGCAATCGCTTCCCTGACCGAGTCAAATACGCCCGTTCCTTCGTTGCGGATGTGAGTGGAATAGATACCGCCATGCGGCGTGACGGCCTTGCACAACGCGACAAGATCATCAGTCGTCGCAAGCGAACCGGGTGGCATCATCACTTGGCTCGACAGCCCCATCGCGCCGTCGCGCATCGCACCGTCGACAAGCCTCTGCATCTGTTTGATCTGTTCAGCCGTGGGACGATCGAACGTACTACCCATCACGCTGCGCCAGACATTGTTGATTCCCACGTAGGAACATACGTTGGTAGAAATGCCCGCTCGCTCGATCGCGTCGAAGTAGTCGCCCAACGTCTTTAACTCGACAATCTTGCCACCAATCTGTGTCCTCCGCGGCGGGAGTTTTCCTTGATACGGGCCTGCCGAATTACCTTCACCCAGAACTTCTGTCGTCACACCCTGCCGGATCTTGCTTTGCGCGTTCCCATCTTCCAGCAGCAAAAAGTCGGAATGTGAATGCATGTCGATGAAGCCTGGTGCGACCATCAGACCATCTGCATCGATGGTGCTTTCGCCTTCGGCATTGTCCAGTTGCCCAATCGTCACGATGCGATCGTCGCGAATGGCCACATCGGCGTAGAACCAAGGATTGCCAGTTCCATCGACGATTCTCCCGTTGCGGATTACGAGATCGTATTTCTCGTCGGCGTGACCATAGCATGGAGCCATCAACAGAAAAAATAGAATGACGCGGAGCATAATCAAGTTCCTGATTCTGTATTCAAGACTGTAGAACGAGTTCTAATGTTGCAGGCGTGAAAAGCCAGGGGAACGGAATCATGGAAGGATCATCCGAGAAACAATTGGTTGGTCCTGACCCGAGACCTAAATTGCGAGGTTTCAGGCTACCGCGTTTCGCCGCCTGCGTCTACAAAACAGGTCATTCCAAATCGCCAGCAAAGGATTTCGCTGGCAGTACGAGGAAAGACGCGTTGAAAGAGGTTATTCTTAGGAACCACGCTGGCGATTCTGAATGAACGATGTGAATACAACGGACGAGAAACTCGGAGATTGACTTGATGGTCCATTTGCGGCTGCTTTGCATACTGTCTGCCGTTGTCACCCTTTCCTGTGCCGGCAATGCGTACTCCGCTGACTGGCCGATGTGGCGAAACGATGTGGCCAGGAGCGGCGCTTCATCCGCGGCGCTGCCGACGAAACTGCACTTGCAGTGGACGCGGCAGCTTCCAGGCCCGATCCCTGCCTGGCCGAATGAGTCACGTTTGCATTTCGATGCATCCTACGAACCGGTCGTGCTCGGCTCGCGGATGTTTGTCGGATCGATGGTCGACGGTAGTGTCACGGCACTGGATTGCGTCTCCGGCGACGAACTCTGGCGTTTCTACACCAGTGGCCCCGTTCGCCTGGCACCGGCCGCATTTGACGGACGCGTCTGTTTTGGCTCGGACGACGGCTGGCTGTATTGTGTCGATGCGGCCGACGGTAGATTGCTGTGGAAAGTCTCCGGTGCACCAGAAGATCGCGAGCCGTATCGGCACCTCGGCAATGCGCGCCTTGTGTCGTTCTGGCCGGTGCGAGGCGGACCTGTTTTCGCAGATGGCACCGTGTATTTCGGAGCAGGCATCTGGCCAACACTTGGTGTGTTTGTCCGTGCCGTCGATGCCCAATCCGGACGTGTGATCTGGACGAACGATGACAGTCACGCGATCGAGAATGTCCGTGTCGATCACAACTATCTGCAGGAATCCGGCATCTCGCCGCAGGGACACATGCTGGTCCGCGGAGACATGCTGATTGTTCCAAACGGGCGGTCGATGCCGGCACGGCTCGATCGAAACACCGGCAAGCTGCACTATTTTGTCCAGGGCTACCGCAACGGCGACAGCCGCGTCGTCATAAGTGGCGACATCGCGCTAGTTGGCCGGACCGGTGTCGTAAGCCTGACTGATGGCCGTGAGATCGCCAGCCGCTGGGCGGCCGCCGGCGAAGATGCACCGGAGGGCTGGAGCGGTCCAAAGGCTGATCTTTTCGAAGGTCCGTTGTTCCCCTACAAATTTCTTCCCGGCTGCGATTTTCGTTCCGTCATCGATGATGGCATCGCTTACGGCGTCGAGAACGGCACCGTTTATGCCTACGACCTGAAAGATTCGACAACTTCACTCCAGGATCAGCAGTTCAACGGCCAGGACATCAAGCCGGCCCGCTGGAACGCGCCGGAGTTATGGAGACTGGAGACGCAATTCTTCGAAAAGAAACTGGAGACAACGTCACTGATCAAGGCAGGAAATCAACTCTACGCTCACAGCGGACGGAACCTCTTTGCAATCCAACTCGATGCCAACAAAGACAAGCCCGGTAAGGTGACTTGGACGAAGGAACTGCCGGCCGAACCAACAAGTATGCTGGCGGCCCGTGGCCAGCTGTTTGTCGTCACAAGTGATGGGTCAATTCACTGTTTCGGTGACCAGAAGGTCGAGCCACGGCAACATGCTCTCGCACGGGATGTCGAGGAAGTGCAACGGGATGATTGGAGCGAACTTGCGAAATCAGTTCTCGACGCAGTCGCCGACGACGACGGTTATGCGATTGTCGCGGGACTAAAGAACGGTCGACTTGTTGGAGAACTGTTGCGAAGGAGTGAGTTCAACGTGATCGCAGTCGATGCCAACTCAAAGACCATTGATCAGCTGCGTCGAACATTCGGATCTGACGAGCGATTCCACACGCGTTTTCAGGCGATCGTCGATGACCCAGCCGACGTCAGGCTGCCGCCGTATATCGCCAATCTGATCGCGACCGAAGATGTAGAGAAATTGCAACTCGACGCCGGATCACAGCTACTGTCTCTCTATGACAGTTTACGACCCTATGGCGGTACACTATGTCTTCCGTCTGACGAATCACGCCACGATGCACTTCTAAGGACGGTCACACCCGACCAGTTTTCTGGAGTGAAGATTCAAACGACAGGCAAGCTGTTGACCCTCAGCCGGACCGGGCCGTTACCAGGCAGTTCCGTATGGTCTCACGAAACTAGCGACGCCGAAAGGTCATTCTTCTCCCGCGATGAACTGGTTCAGGCTCCACTGGCAGTGCTATGGTACGGCGACGGTCGCGATCACGGTTTCTACAAACGAAAGGACTATGGTCACGGCCTTAAACCGCAGGTCGCAGGCGGGCGGCTGTTCGCGCTTCAAATCGCCACGAATACACTCAAGTCAGTCGATGCCTACACGGGGCGACTGCTGTGGTCGCGCAAACTTGGCGGCTCCGCCCGCTACGCGTCATTGCCCGAAGCCGTATATGTCGCCGACGAGCGAAAATGCCTGGTTCTCGATCCGGCAAGCGGCGAGATACAGGAGACGTTTGAGTTCGATGTGAATCGGCCACTCGAGGTCCCGATCAGCGCGACAGACATTCGAGTTGGAGACGAGATCATCCTGGTCGCGGTGCGATTCAACAAAGAAAATCGGATCGAAAAAGGACGCTGGAACAGCGAGTTGCTGGTCGCTCTGGATCGTTCGTCCGGGCAGCAGCTGTGGAGTCGCCCCGCCGAACTGCGATACAACACCGCTGCGATTGCCGTGTCAGGTCAACGTGTATTCTGTATTGATTCGCACTCGCCCGAAGAGATCGGATTTATGCGTCGCCGCGGACAGGATGTTGCAACACTTCCATCGACGATCCTGGCACTCGACACTCGCAGCGGCCGCGAATTGTGGAAGACCGTCCGAAACGACCCTCCGGCCAACCTGACGTCACTCCACTTTATGGGCCTGCGAACGCAGGAC
>JASLRF010000619.1 GCA_030744095.1 Pirellulaceae bacterium
AGCGAAGCTGAAAGAGAGGTGACGGTAATCCGACGTAGATCTCATCTTTACCTCTCACGTTTAGAGATTTGACCGCTGTCGTTGCCAACCTGCCAGGGCAACATTTTCGCGATCCATCCGCCACAATGATGTCGGCAGCAGCAAGATCGCTGCGGCGACTGCCGTGAAAATCGAACCAAGTAGCAGGGGGCTGCCGATTGCGATTAGCAGCAGACCAATTTCGGATGGATGACGCAACCAAGCGTAAATGCCATCGCGCACAATCAATCTCTCGACACGAATGTCGCTGACAAACTGATTCCCCAGAGCTCGAATTGCCTCGACACGCAGAATAATCCCGCTGACCAACAGTGATCCGCCCATAGCCTGCATGGCAAGAGCGCGGCGGCTGTGGAGGAGCCATTCGATCTGGGCTGACCAAAACACCGCGAGCAAGCAAATGCCAACGAATAACGAGACTCGCAGGGCCAATTTGTCGCGAATCGAAGTGTCACTGGCTTGGACCTCCGGTGTGAGAAACCGGCTTTCCAACACGCCGGCCGCCGTGATGCCCAATGCGAAGCAACCGATCTCCCAACCCATTGCCGCCCGACCCATTGCCAACGGACCGGTTAGCACCAAAGTTGGCAGCAGCAACACACAAAGGTGAATTGCGTGTGCCGTCATCACCAGGCCAACATCCGTCAGCTTGACCTCCCGCGTACCTGTCATTCATCATCCGGATCAGTGAAATGGTTGATCAGTTCCATGTACTGATCCTGGGGAATCTGTAACGTGTCGGCCAGTTTCGCGAGTTGAGTTTGGTGTCCAGGCCGCAAGTCACCGGCGGCGGACATCGTAAAATATGCCAGCCTTACGACGAGCCCTTTGCCATGATCAGATAAACTATCTGCGAGCGAACCCACATAGGAATTCAGATCTCCGCCCGAAGAACTGGCCATCGCGATTTCGTTGTTCAACGTTTCCTCGGGCACTGGCAGTCCCGCCAATTCCATAAACTGTCTCTTGATCTCGGCTCGTTCGGTATCGTCCACTCCGCCGTCGGCAAGTGCCGCCATGATCATCACGCGAAGCATTTGAGATTGCATCTCAAGTCGTTCTTTCTCGGGATCGTACGAAGTAATCTCTTCAGCAAAAGTGCCTCGGCAAGAACCGCATTCCACATATCTTCCAGCGATATCAAGTGGGATCAGCGGTATGAAATAGAGCGTGAAAAAGTTACGCACTTGCTTCAAATTGAAATTCTGTGGCGTTTCGCACTGAGGGCAATTGAACTGTCCAGATTCGACAACGGAAGTGATGCCGCGAGAACCCCAAATGATCATGGCGATTGCTCCTTGTAATCGGGACCGGTGCAAACGCTCCTGACGAAATTGCATCCGATGTGCATGAAAAGTCTGTCGTGCAATGTCGGACAGATCGATAGTGCGCAGTGTACCAGCAAGGCAGTGTACCAGCACCGCAGTGTTCCACCCTGACGTCGTCTTTGATTCAGGTCCGATTTTAGCGACGTGGATTGCTCGTCGCTACTTGGATCAGGCGAATATCAGCACGAAAACGGAACGAAATCGAAGCCGTCTACCGTAGAAATAACCTGCCATCAACTGTTTCACCCCGTCGATCTGTTGCAGAGGTGCGATTGCATCTGACCGCCAACTGGCCAGACGGTGGTTGATCAAGTGGGCGCGCGGTGTCATGATTTCCTCGTAGGCTAGGAGACGCCGCACCTTTCATTTACAGAGAGATAATTGCACCATGAGCTATCGAGTCACTGCATTTACCATCGCAATCTTGGTTCTGGCGGGATCGCTCGCGCGGGCCGCTGATCAGCCGAACATCGTGTTGATCATCTCCGACGACCAGTCGTGGACTGATTATAGTTTCATGGGTCACGAGCAGATTCAGACGCCGCGCATCGACCGCTTGGCACGTGAGTCACTGACGTTTACGCGCGGCTACGTGCCAGACAGCCTTTGTCGACCCTCGCTGACGACCATGGTGACGGGACTGTATCCGCATCAACATGGAATTGTTGGTAACGATCCGCCGCCCCCCAGCGATCTGGTAAACAAATCAAAGGCGGTTCAACGCGCTGACCCACGTTACCTGCAACAGCGGATCGACTACATCAAACATATCGATCAGGTGCCAAAACTGGCCGGCCTGCTGGGAACCCAAGGATACTTGAGCCACCAGTCAGGGAAATGGTGGGAAGGGAGTTTTCGTCGAGGTGGCTTCACGCATGGGATGACGCATGGCGATCGGACGGGCCGTGGACGCCATGGAGATTTGGGGCTGGCCATTGGGCGGCAAGGTATGCAGCCGGTGTTCGATTTCATCGACTTGAGTACACAGCAGGACAAACCGTTTTTTGTTTACTACGCGCCGTTCTTGCCGCACACGCCGCACAATCCGCCGGCGCGTCTGTTGAATGAATACAAAGGCAAAACGCCTCATCTTCCCGTCGCTAAATATTGGGCCATGTGCGAGTGGTTTGACGAGACCGTTGGTGAACTGGTCGACTATCTTGACGAGAAAAAGATCGCTGAAAACACCATCGTTCTGTATGTCACTGACAACGGGTGGATCAATCGCACCGACCGCAGCGCCTATGCCTTGCGATCAAAGCGATCGCAATACGAAGGCGGCGTCCGTACGCCGATCATGATCCGCTGGCCGGGCCACGTGACACCGCGGAGGGACGAGTTGCATTTGGCCAGCTCAATCGACCTGGTCCCAACCGTGCTGGCCGCAACTGGGTTGGAAAAGACCGACGCAATGCAGGGTATCAACTTGCTGGATGCAGACGCGGTCGCCAAGCGAAAGGCAATTTTCGGTGAGATCCTCGAGCATGACATCCAGCACATGACGGACCCCGTCGCCAGCTTGCGCTTTCGCTGGGTGATTGATGGCGATTGGAAGCTGATCGTGCCCCACGGAGGGCGCGAGCCAGAGGCCGAGGTCGAACTGTTCAATATCACCGCTGATCCGCACGAGACGCAAGACGTATCGAAAGACCACGCCAAACTGGTCGGCGAATTGACGAAGAAGATCAATGCCTGGTGGGATGTCGACGGCTAGTGCGTTGTCAAAGCAATAAAGTGGGGTAAGCTCCTGCTTGCCTTGGGTTTCGCGGCCATAGATTGCAAGCTGGAAGCTCATGCCACTGAAGTTCCAACCTCCCTCCCTCCCGCTTTGACACACGTTTGCAGGCTCGGAAGTAATCGATCTGAGGGCAGAATGATCTGGCGATTTGAAGTAAGCTGAATGAACGAAGATTCCCCGCGTATGGAGGCCTGTGTGTTTCGAACCACCACCGTTATCGTTATTCTTTTCGCGTCGACTGTGCTGGCCGATGACCTACCTCGCGGCGTAGTGAACACGCAAGACCCAAACGACGTGTCGCTCTCGCCGCAAGAGTCCCTCGCGCGGATCACCGTGCCGGATGGCTTTCACGTGACACTATTTGCCGGCGAGCCGGATGTTCGTCGTCCCATCGCTTTTGATTTTGATGATCGAGGCCGATTGTGGGTGGTTGAGAATTACTCTCACCCGGAGTGGAATCCGGATGGAGCGAAGGATCGCATTCTTATTCTTGAAGACTCCGATAACGACGGCGAGTTTGATCGGAGAACTGTGTTTTGGGACAAAGGACGTTATCTGACCGGGATCGCCGTTGGTCATGGCGGGATCTGGATCGCAAACACGCCCGAATTGAGTTTTATACCGGATCGCGATTTCGACGGCATACCGGACTCGGACCCAGTCGTCATGCTCGATGGGTTTCAACGATCGAAGAACAACGTACTGAACAACTTCCATTGGGGGCCGGACGGCTGGCTTTACGGAGCAATTGGTCTGGCAGATCCTTCAAGCGTTGGCAGACCGGGCGCTTCCGACGAAGAGCGGACGCAGATCACACGTGGGATCTGGCGTTTTCATCCGACTCGCCATGACTTCGAGGTGATGGCTGAAGGGATGGTGAATCCGTGGGGTGCAGACTTCAACGAGTTCGGCGATCTATTTACGACAAATACCGTCATCGCACACTTGTGGCACATCGTACCGGGCATGTACTGCCAGCGTCGGGACAACGAGCATGACAACCCGTATGTCTATCGCCGAATCCAATCCATCACCAATCACCTGCACTGGGGCGGCGGCCAGTGGCAGAACTCTCGTAAGGCGGACGGTCGGCACTCTGTCGCCGGCGGCGGGCACGCTCACTGTGGTGCGATGATCTATCTCGGCGACAACTGGCCAGAGGCGTATCGTGGCAAGTTGTTTACTGCGAATCTGCACGGCAATCGCGTCAACTGCGATCAGCTTGTTCCCAGTCGATCGACATATGTTGGTGTTCATGACGAAGACTTTTTGTTCGGCAACGATCCGTGGTTCCGTGGGATGTCAGTGAAGTACGGACCTGATGGCGGTGTGTACGTCTCTGATTGGCATGACTTCGGCGAGTGTCACGACAGCGACGGCAGTCATCGCAGCAGCGGCCGGATTTATAAGGTCGTGTTCGGCAAGCCGGAGAAGCGGGCCGTTGATCTTCAGGGTCTGAGCGATCACGAGCTTGTTGCGTTGCATTTGCATCCCAACGAGTGGTTTGTGCGCCACGCGCGGCGGATTCTCCAAGAACGCGCGGCTGCCGGAAGCGACCTATCTGCAGCACACCAGCGGCTGCAAGATATCTTTAGAAACGCTGATGCCGAGACCAACAAGTTGCGAGCGTTCTGGACACTGTTTGTGACCGACGGCATGGATGAAAATGCACTCACGAATCTGTTGGACCATGACAGTGAGCACGTGCGGCGCTGGGCGATACGCCTTCTGGTTGAATACGGACCACCCAGCGTCAAGGCCGTGGCCGCCATGAACGCCGTAGCTTTGGCCGATGATTCTCCAAAAGTGCGGCTGGCAGTGGCGGCAGCGATGCCTCGGCTAAGACTCGAACATCGTTGGCCGATCGCCAGAGCCTTGATGACGCACGCTGAAGATGCGACCGACCCTTACTTGCCCCTGATGATCTGGTATGGCATCGAGCCTTCTGTGTTGGAAGATCGACCTGCTGCGCTGAAACTCGCTTCCACTTCTCGCATTCCTTTATTGCGTCGCTACATTACACGCCGTTTGTTGGACGGGGATTCATCAAACACCGACCAAGTTGTGACGTCCGTGTTGGAGTGCCGCGATGAAGCTGTTCGGCTTGACCTGTTGCTGGGCGTGCTTGAAGCTTTGGAAGTGAGTGGCCCGCACGATCCACCGAACTCGTGGAGTACTCTCTACTCTCAAGTTGCTTCCGCTTCGAATCCTGTATTACGTTCGACTGCCGTGCGACTGGCCACGATATTTGGAGACAAGAGAGCAATTGGCAGCCTGCGCCGGGTTGTACTCGACAGAGCTGCCCCCGCCAGTGAACGTCGCGATTCGCTGCTCGCGCTCTTGAACGTCGAAGACGGCGTGAAGGTCTCAATGTTGCATCAATTGGTGACCGAAGCACCGATCCTGCGTCCCGATGTGATTCAGTCGCTCGTTCTTCGCAACGAATCTTCAACGCCAGACGTGATACTTGATGTTTACTCTGACCTTGATCCAGCCGAGCGGCAAGATGCGATCAGTGTGCTGGGTACACGACGCAGCTTTGCCCTGAAACTGCTCGGCGCCATTGAGAGCGGAGTGGTCAATCGCAGTGACGTTTCGGCGTTCGCATTACAACAGCTCCGAGTATTCAGAGACAAGACGATTCAAGATCAGGTTAACGCTCTTTGGGCCGACGATGCAGAGCGGTTAAACAAATCAGACGAGATTGCTCGCTATAAGGCGCAAATGACCCCCGACTATCTCACAAAAGGCAATGTTCAAGCCGGACGCAAAGTATTCGAGCGAACATGTTCGAAATGTCACACGCTGTTTGGAGAGGGCGGTAACATTGCTCCTGATCTAACCGGTTCGGGTCGCAAGCAACTCGATTACGTCTTGAGCAACCTGATCGATCCGAGCGCAGTTATTGATCCGGCCTACCGGTTGACGACGATGATAACGGTTGATGGCCGAGTGCTCAGTGGTTTCATCGTCCATCAGGGCGATAAGTTCGTCGTGCTTCGCACGCAGGAGGCTCAGGTCCGGCTCGCGATGGACGACATTGATGAGTTGAATACCTCCAGTAAATCGATGATGCCCGAAGGGATGCTCCGCAGCTTCAGTGACGAAGAAGTTCGCGATCTGATCGTGTACCTTGCCAGCCCGCAACAGGTTTCTCTTGCCAAGTCTGTCAACACGCGGTGACCCGTTTTCTGGCTGTTCTCACTTACTTGTCCACATCTCCCACTGCTCGTTGATCCATTGGGGATCAGGTTGCGTATCCGTGACGAGATAGCGATATCGCGCTTTGAAAGGATGGTCACGATCGATTAGAAAGGTTCCGTCGGCACAAGGCACGAAACAAAAGTAGGGTTTCGTTGGATGAAGCCTCGTGGCCTGCGGTGCCCTGAAGTTCTTGGTGTGGCTCAGCACCGTGATACTGACAGGTTTGCCGCCAATGCTTCCGGACAGTGCCACCCACTTTGCATGTTGCTGATTCCCTTTGAGCCGATCGGAGCCAAGGTCGTTCACGAACTCACTCGGTTCGCGAACGAGATCGGGGCGCTTGCGAACGTCTCTGTCTTTTTCGGTTAACCACCGCGTCGGACCTCGAAGAACGATGCCGCCGTAGTGGTGTTTGCTTACCGTAAGCGGCTTGTCCGTAATGGCCATCTGATTAGTTTCCAGATCGAAGCAGTGATACGTCGCGTCGGTCTGGTAAACGGTGATCTTCCATCGCTCTCGTAAGACATCAACGGGTGGTCTTGTCTCTGCGCGGTGAAGTAGGTCGACTTCAAATCCGGCGACGTCACTCTGTTGAAACGCGGAAACGACGCGCTCGTGGAAGACTCGCCCTGTGCCTCCAGCGAGATTCC
>JASLRF010000620.1 GCA_030744095.1 Pirellulaceae bacterium
ACCACCGGGTTCGGTCCCAGTCGCAGTTCGGCCAGTGTCCTGTGTGGAGGTCTGGCCACGGCAACTACGCCTTCGGAGCGCGCTCCGAAGGCGAGCTTGCCGAATACTTGCGGCGTGACTGGAATAATTTCAACGCCGCACGCGTCGGCTTTCAACTGTAGTAATTCGATGGCAGATTCGAAGATGTCGTCCTGCCGCACAAACAGCTCGACGACGTCACAGCCGGCGTCCAAGGCGCGATTAATTTCGCGCGTGCCGTCGATAATGATCCGCTGTTGATCCTGCCGTCCACGACGATCGCGCAATCGGCAAGCATCTTTGACGCGCCGGTTTTGCAGGCTAGTGATCGTGGGTGATTCATTCATTTGTCTAGCCCGGCCAACGTGCCACTGTGCCGCAGGGGAGCTCGCTTCCATCGACCGATACGAGTGATAGTGGTCTCGCGACGACTCCTCCTTGGCAGTGTCCAAAAATCGCGTCCGCCAGCACAGCCTCTGTTTCCGCGGGACCAAAGCCGGGTGAATGGCACGAGAGCAGGATGAACGCGCGTCGCGATTTGGTCAACTGGCCGCACGCTTCGAGCAGTGGAACAAGGCTGTGTCCAATCTTCCAAACTTCACCCTTGGGACCGTGCCCGTAGCTAGGTGGGTCCATGATTACGGCGTCGTAGCTGTTGCCGCGTCGCAGTTCGCGTGCGACAAATCGCGCCGCATCCTCGGTGATCCATCGAATCGGCGCGTCTTGAAGTCCTGACTGTGCGGCGTTGCTGCGTGCCCAGGCAACAACGTTCTTTGCCGCATCGACATGAGTAACCTCACATCCCGCGGCCGCGGCGGCCAACGAGCTGCCACCCGTGTAGGCAAACAGATTGAGCACTTGTAGCGGACGCGCGGCGCGAGCTGCCTGCCGCGCGATCCAATCCCAACTGGCAGCCTGTTCGGCAAAAACGCCAACATGGCCGAACGGAGTCAGCTTCAGATCCAGGGCAAAGGGTCCGTGTGACAATGTCCAGTTCGCCGGAACCTTTGCCAGCTTCGTCCACCGGCCACGATCGGCATCGCCACGATCGTAACGTGCTGTCGCCGTTTTCCAGATCTCGGGATTTGCTTGGCGAAGTCCCTCAGCTGCCGGACAGGGGCGATCCAGCAAATACAGTCCAAACCGTTCGAGTTTGCGGGCGTCGCCGAAATCGACGAGCTGATATTGATCGGGTTCAAACACTATCTCTCAACAACCCAGATGTTCCGGAACAGAACCGGGTTGCCGTGGTCTTGCAGAAACAGTGCCTCGGGACCGGGACCTTCAGGATGACGACCCGGTGTGCCGTGCGTCAGCTCGATGTCGTCGTGAATCACAACACCGTTATGTTTTACCGTGGTCCGAGCGTTCTTGAGTTTCTTGCCGGTGTCGTCGTAACGCGCCGCGGTGAAATCGAAGTCGTACGTTTGCCAGGAGAGCGGCGGAAAGCACATGTTCACGGCTGGTTGAGAGATCGAATAAATCCCGCCACATTCATTGTTCTTACCTTCTAAACCAAATGAATCAAGTACCTGCATTTCGTAGCGACCCTGAATATAGACACCGCTGTTGCCGCGGCCTTGGCCTCTCGACTTGGGCATGAACGGTGTGCGAAATTCGATGTGCATGGAATGGTCGCCCAACTTCTTCTTTGACGATACGTTGCTCGCGGCAAGGTACTTGCCATCAACCAGCTCTCCGTTTTCAAACGCATCAACTGACGAGCCGTCGAATAGCACCAACGCACCTTTGGGTGGCTTTCCGCCGAGTGTCGGGCTCTGGCGAGTGACTTTCTCAAACGTGGCGACAGTCTGCCCGCCCACGATGATCGAAAGTTTGCCATCTTTCACCTCGGCGGCATCAGCGTCATCGACCTGAAAACGCAGTACGCCGTCTTCAAGCTTACCATCTGAGGTATGTGTTTTGTCTCCGCGCAACCATCCTTCACCGGGCAGGCCGCCGTGGAAGCCGACTCCGCGGAACTTGCCATCTCCTAGTGCGATGACTTGAACACCAAATGCCTTGCTTTCGCCGTCTGAATCGACTTCTCCGAGGTACTCGCCCTGCAGTTCATATTCGATACCAGCTTTTTTGGGGTCAGTAAAAACGACCGCATTTGGGTCCGCTGCGCTGGCTAGGGAAGCAATCAAGACCAGCGTGCAGAGACAGTAGATGAAAGGGTTAGTCATTCGCATGGGTTCGCTCCAAATAACGGGTCGGTAAACGAGTTGGTTTTGTTTTCACGCTGATGATAATTATGATTCCTTGATGGCGGCCACGATATCCAACACGGCTTGTTGTCCGTCGCCAAACAGCATCAACGTATTCTCCATCGCGAATAGTGGGTTGGGGATGCCCGCGAATCCGGGGCTCAAGCTGCGTTTGATCACAATGACGGTACGAGCTTTGTCGATGTCAATGATGGGCATCCCCGCGATCGGGCTCTTGGGATCTGTTCTGGCGACCGGGTTAACTACGTCATTGGCGCCAATCACAATTGCCACATCCACCGTTTCCAACGTGGGGTTGATGGCGTCCATCTCTTTCAGCTGCTCGTATTCGACGTCGGCTTCCGCCAGTAGCACGTTCATGTGGCCGGGCATACGACCCGCCACCGGATGGATCGCATATTCGACGGTCGCGCCATTTTCCTCCAACATGACGCCCAGATTCCGCACCGCGTGCTGCGCCTGCGCGACGGCCATGCCGTAGCCGGGTACGAAGACGACGCGCTCGGCCGTTTCCAAAATCATGGCCACTTCATCAGGCGACGTGCTTCGCACGTTGGCGTAGATTTCATCCACATCGCCCGTCGACGAACCGGCCTCCATCACGCCAAACAGCACGTTAAACAGTGATCGGTTCATCGCTTTACACATCAGCTGGGTGAGGATGACGCCGGAAGCGCCGACCAACGACCCCGCAATGATCAAGACATTATTGTCGATTACAAACCCCGTGGCGGCCGC
>JASLRF010000621.1 GCA_030744095.1 Pirellulaceae bacterium
GGAGATGAAACTCGAAATCTAGCGAGGCTGGGCCTTGGACCGACGCGAGCATGTGTCATAGTCCGTTGTTCATGGTGCGAACAACGACTAAACGGACAAACTTGACTCAACTGTAAAGATGCGGACGCGCCAATAAGCATAATCCCGGCTAATGAACATGGATCGTCTCGCTTTGACCGTCCGGAAACTGTTGCAATTGGTCGCGAGCAAGATTATCGTGTCGGACAGTTGGAATCCTGCTTGATGGCGTTTGAACACGTCCCAGCCCCTGTGCCGAGCAGCGCCGGCGCTTTACATACCCTGTCGCTTTGTAAGCCGTAGACCCCCCCAATAACCAGTCGCCACCAACCTCCAACCAACGTCTCGCCGTATCGCTCCCGCCTTTTTTGTCGGATATCCCGTTGCAAGGTGCTACCAGCATGGCCAACCAGTTCAGCCGCCGTCGCTTTCTCAAAACAACCGCCGCTGCGGGTGCCATCGGTGCCGGCTTCCATCTGAATCCGACACCGGCGGCAGAGTCCAATTCGCCGAACGAAAAACTCAACATTGCCGGAGTTGGTGCAACCGGCCGAGCCGGTGCGGACATCGCGGGTGTATCGACACAGAATATCGTCGCGATTGCCGACCCCGATCGGGAGTTGCTCGATAAAGGATCGGTCCGTTATCCCAAGGCACGCAAATACCGTGACTACCGCGTGATGCTCGAAAAAGAAGCCGACAACATCGACGCTGTGGTGGTTGGCACGCCTGATCATTCGCACGCGCCCGCGACGGCGATGGCGATGCGTTTGGGGAAACATGCCTACTGCGAGAAGCCGCTTACGCACACGGTGAAGGAGGCACGCGTACTGATCGAACTGGCCAAAGAACATAACCTGGTCACACAGATGGGAACGCAGATTCACTCCGGCGACAACTATCGTCGCGTGGTGGAATTAGTTCAGTCCGGTGCGATCGGCCCAATCGAAGAAGCCCACGTGTGGTCTAGTGCGGTTTACACCGGTGCCAAGTTCACGACGGGAACGAAAACGCCCGACCATTTGGACTGGGACCTGTGGCTCGGCCCGTCAGCGGAACGGCCTTACAGCGATGGTGTGCACCCCTTTCATTGGCGCAAATTCTGGGATTACGGAACCGGCTCGCTGGGCGACTTCGGTTGCCACTACATGGACCTGACGCATTGGGCGTTGAAACTGCGTGCGCCAACGCGAGTGGCTGCCAGCGGGCCGCCCGTCGATCCGGTCAGCACGCCGGCATGGTGCATCGTCAACTATGAATATCCACAGCGTGGCCAGCTGCCGCCGGTCGCACTGACGTGGTACGACAGCGGCAAGCAGCCGAAGATGCTGAAGTCGTTGGGTCAACCGAAGGACCAAAACGGCAAACCGATGAGCCTCAACAGTGGCCAACTGTTTGTCGGCAAGGACGGCATGATCTGGTCGAACTATTCGCAGCGATGCCTGCTGCCGGGCGACAAGTTCGCAGACTTCAAACCGCCCGAACCGTCGATTCCCAAGTCAATTGGGCATCACGCCGAATGGCTCAACGCCATCAAGAACGGTGGGCCAACGACATGCAACTTTGACTATTCAGGGACGTTGACCGAAGCCGTCATGCTGGGCACGGTGGCGTATCGGAGCGGCGAGACGATCGAGTGGGATGCCGCGAACCTGAAGGTCACCAACGCGCCAGGTGCGCAACAGTTCATTCACAAGGAATATCGCCGAGGTTGGACGCTGTAGGGAATACGTGACCGACATCATACGATCTCTCGACATAATCGAATCTCGGAGACGAACCATGACCCAACCGATCAATCGCAGAAGTTTTCTCAGCAATGCGGCAATCACGGGTGCCGCGGCGGGATTGGCCGCTTCAAGCTTGAAGACAGCCATGGCGGCCGACCCGAGTAATCGCGTCGTGATAGGCGTGATGGGATTGAGCCGCGGCAAGGCATTGGCTCAGGGCTTTGCCAAACAGCCAGGAGTCGAAGTCAAATATGTTTGCGATGTTGATTCGAGCCGGGCGGGCAGTTGCGCCGATTCGATCGCAGGTGCCGCGGGTAAAAAACCGGAAGCGATTACGGATTTCCGCCGTATCCTGGACGACAAAGGCGTCGATGCCTTCGTCTGTGCTGCCCCCAACCATTGGCACGCACCGGCCACCATCCTGGCGTGTGCGGCCGGAAAACATGTCTATGTCGAAAAACCATGCTCGCACAATCCGCGCGAGGGCGAGTTGATGGTGGCGGCGGCCCGTAAAAACAACCGCGCGGTTCAGCTAGGTACGCAACGCAGGAGCGGTACCGGGTTCAGCGAAGCGGTGCAGAAACTCCGCGGCGGAGCGATTGGTCGTGTTTATCTGGTTCGCAGTTGGTATACCAGCGCCCGCGGAAGCATTGGTGTTGGGAAACCAGCAGCAGTGCCGTCCCATGTTGACTATGACCTCTGGCAAGGTCCGGCACCACGGACGCCTTACAAAGACAATGTTGTTCATTACAACTGGCACTGGCGCTGGCAATGGGGCAACGGTGAATTGGGGAAC
Organism: Pirellulaceae bacterium; assembly: GCA_030744095.1. The sequence continues at coordinate 2,545 of JASLRF010000621.1, forward strand.
AACGGAGTGCATACCTTGGATCTATGTCGCTGGGGTCTGGGCGTTGATTTTCCCACGCGTGTCACATCCAGCGGCGGCCGTTACCATTTTGAAGACGATCAGGAAACGCCGGACACGCATGTCGTGGCGTTCGAGTTTGAAGGCCGTCGCCAAATCACGTGGCAAGGCAACAGTTGCAATCGACATGACAGCAAGGGCTTTATCACTTTCTACGGCGACAACGGAAGCATGGAACTCGCACAGGACGGTAGTCACGTGATCTTCGACAAAGGTGACAAACAGGTCTCCGAGCACAAGCCGCCGAACCGTGGCGATGCGGAGCATATGGCCAACCTGCTGGCGGCAATTCGCAACGACGAACCATTGAAATTGAACGCGGAGATCGCCGAAGGGCACAAGAGTACGTTGCTTTGTCACCTGGGTAACATCGCGCACCGCACGGGGCGCACGCTAGATTGCGACACCAGCAACGGACATATCTTGAATGACAAGCAGGCGATGGCGCTCTGGACGCGGGACTACGAGCCAGGTTGGGAGCCAAAGGTCTAGAAAGCCGGTAACAGGTATTTGTTAGCTACGTCTTTTGTCTTTCCTGAAAACCGCAAACAGGAGACTGATCCTCACAGAGAGCGCTCATACGCGTCTATTTGACTCGCACCAACTTCATGATGCGTCCCGATACGTTCCAGTCTTGCACATACAGGTTGCCGTCTTTGTCCCAGTAGGAGCCGTGCGTGCCGCTGAAGACACCCTCAATCCACTGCTCTTGCGGGACATTAAAATTCACCCTTTTCTTGGGGTCGGAGTTGTGTCCAAGAACAGCAATAATCGTGTTGCTTTTGTCGAGAATGACCAGTCGCCCATGCAGATCCGGCACTGAGACATAGTCTCCCTGGACGGCAGCGGATGTAGGCATTCCCAGACCGGTTACAATCTCGGCGATGAATTCTCCGTCGAGATCATAGTGAAGTAGGCGGCCCTTGGGCTCGTGATTGCGATCGCAAACCAGCAAGCGGGGAGGGTCGTAACGCGTATCCAGAGTCATACCATGGGCGGTATTGAATTGCCTGAGATTGTTGCCTTTAGCCCCGAAGTGCATCAGGTATTTTCCGGTCTTGTCGAACTTGAAAATGTGGTCGCTCGCGTAACCGTCTGACAGGAAGATATCTCCATTAGGAACAACAGTGATTGCCGTAGGATTGAATTTCATGAGCTTCAGCCCGGACTCTTCAGGAAACCCCAGCCTCAAAACGATCTCCCCGCTATGGGCATTGAACTTGATTCCTTCGGCGTTCTTATTGCGTGCTCCATAAATGAACTCGCCGTCATCTTCCTGACGTATTTCCATATCATGGATATTTGAATAATCCTCTCCCAGATAGGATTGGATCACTTTACCGTCCGGGGAGAAGATGACGACTCCCTTGTTGGCGCTCGTATAGATGTTCCCCTCCTTGTCGATAACAACGGCGCCGTGCGTCGGCCCCAGCGCAGATGTTCCATCAGGGCGGAGCCCCCAGCCTGGTACCGTATCGAAGGTCATCAGCCCGCAACCCATCCGCACCGCCTGGGTCTTTTCCGCCCCCAGAACTGGCAGCGCCATGCTCAGCACGATCGTGATAGCGATGTAACTCGAAAAGTTTCTCATGATCTTCACTCCCAGTTGTTTCCTTATCGTCATTGAATCGTCGAACGTACGCTGAGGTGCATATTAGAATACGATAGACAGCGATGGAGCAAGAGGTACGGCGCTATGTGTCCGCCAACAATGCGCGCATTCGATCGATGCCGATTCTCAAGACCTCGCTGGGATCTTGAGACCACAGTTGCTGATTGAACAGTTCGAGACTGATAGCACCTTGGTAACCGATTTCGCGAAGGACTTGGATTTCCGAGGGCAAATCGATCACACCTTCGCCGATCATGACACGATCGGGGTCCATTTGCTTCGTTGCGGGGATGTTCGGATGAGCGTCGTCGATGTGATAGTGGCTAATCCGGTCGCCGGGGATGTGTCGCAGTTCGTCCAACGTCGACTTGCTGTTCCAACTGTGGAAGGCATCCAAGATCAGCGTGGCATCCGGATCATTGATCTGTTCGACTACTTGCCAGGCCTGCTTCAGTTGGAAAACCGATCCAAAGAAACTGATATACTCGAACGTCGGCTTCACTCCGAGCGGACGGCCCAGCTCCAAGATGTCCTTGTATCGCCGTGTGATCTGATCAAGATCGCATGACTGGCGCGGCGGCGAGCAGACCAGCCAGGGGCAACCAAATCGTGCACACAGTTCGAGCCGTCGTTTCACTTCGTCCAAGATGATCGGATATTCGACCTCGATCGCCTCTCCCCATGCACGGGCGGCGATCATACTGACCACGGGCAATCCTTGGTCGGCAAGTGCCTGTTCGATGTCGCGCACTTCGCCGCCTTGGCCCACAAACTCGTAGATGTCGTTGATCCAGAGTTCAATCGCCTCGAAACCGGCTTCCGCCGTCAGCCGAATCTTCTCCAACATTGGTTGCGGCTTGATGGTGCTAGTGTTTAAACACAACGTGAAACTCATCTTGTTCTCCGGCCTGGCGGGGAGTGCGACATGATCTTGGGACCAGGGCGGAGAACGACGAGGGCGCGACATCGGGTGAGAACCGGTTTTTGAATACGGAATCCGATCCGCATAACGAACAACAGTGTAAAGAGTTGGGGCACGACGAACCAGACGAGGTGCCCGTATTGGTGCCGTGTCCGTTTCATGCCGAATTCGGCGATGGTTTGCCGTCTGATTTGGCCGAAGTGGCGGCCGCTTGGAAAACGCTCCCAGATGCC
>JASLRF010000622.1 GCA_030744095.1 Pirellulaceae bacterium
GAAACAACGTGGCGACCGATTCGACGCGACCGTTGGGCTGATATTCAGGCTCGACCAGGAAACCGTACGGTCGCCGTGGATCGACAGAGTTCTTGGCCGACCGGGCTTGCAGAATCTGCGCATCGGTGAACATCGGCAAGGTTGGAGTCATAGAACGACCGCGTGTTACTGCACGTATCGCTTCACCGTGCCATCACGTGCGCGACTTCGGATTCGAGTGAATGTTAAAATGTTCCGTGTAGGCTTCTCGATAGTCTTGATCGTCCGCAGGGAAGATCGACTCGAACTTGCCCACATCGACCGCACCACGTTGGAAACGACACTTCTCGAAGATGGGCATGGTAATCTGCGTGACGGCATCGACGCCCTGACGCACCACCTTGCCCTTGAGTGAGTACAGACGATCATGATCCCAATCAGTCAATTCGATGAACGGAATCGATTCGGCTACGGAAATCACTTTCGGTAATGCGAAAGGGCTGAACCCACAAAAGCCAAGGACGCGGCCGGGCGCAAAGGAACGGACGTGCCCACGACTCTGTCCGCCGGAATAGACTAGCGAGTGCTTGATGGCGTCGACTCCCCAGCCTTCTTGATACAGCATCAAGTTATTCAGCACGCTGCGAATGGTAAGTTCAGAATTCTCTTCGATTGGATAGTCTTTCAGGTTTTCGTCGCCGCCGTCGCCATCGACCAAGTACTTCCAATCTGGATAGCGTCGCCGAATCTCCCGGCACAACGCATAAGCCATCGTGGCGGACTGAACATCCAAAGGTTTGTAGTCTTCAATCACCCGGATCGCTTCTCGAAAGTCAATTTGATCGCGATCAACGTCGATCACCTCCAGAAACATACTCATGTCCAGTTGTTCCAGAAACGCTTTGGCCTGCGCCGCATCCGTGCCGCCATCGACTGACAGCGTAAACGCCTTGAGCCGCGTGGGCGATTCACCTCGCCGCAACAACAGGTGATGGAGTATCAAGAAGACCGCGCCGCTGTCGATGCCGCCAGAAAAGAGCACACCGATCGGTTTGCGTGGGGCAATCGAATCTAACCAGCGATCGCACTGTTCGGCCAACACGCCGATGTATTGGCGGCCAATCTCGTCGATGTTGGCGGGCAAGGTATTGCGCTGTGGAGCCAGGTACCGCCGATATTGTGGGTTGGGATCGGGGCAACCAACCAAGGCGATCTCGACCAGATAATGCGCCGGCACCATCCGGGTGTACGACGGATGGAACTGATCACCCAACCCGGCTTCGTCGAGCCATGCTTGAATTTCCTCGATGCGTTCGGCAACAATCAGGCAAGGCCCGGCGACCTGTTTGGCTAGAAAATATCGCATTGGGCGGCCGATGGACCGCGCCAATCTCACAATATTGCCCCGCTTCTGCAAAATGGCATATTGGCCCTCAATCGCATCCACGCGCGCGGGATCCCCAGAGGCAACCGCCTGGGCAGCTTCTTCCTGCGTCATGTTCAGCAGCACGTTGGCTTCCGGGTCGAGCAAGTCGACGAGCCGCTCGACCGTCGTGACGGATTGCATGGCGTTCCCTTTGTCTTTTGAGGGGCTGGAATAATTTGCCGGAGACGGAGATTTGCAACGTCACCCGGTCGATTTCGAGGGAGGTAGGCAACAAGGGGCACCAGCCACGTCGTTCCAGCGACAAAATCCTCTGGTCTTGCGACCATACCGGAACGACGTTTGGCTTGTTCGCAGCCTACAAACTTGTCTTGTACGAAAAAACTGAACCTCTAATCCAAAGGAGGGGCAGGCATTGTTGGCTTGCATTGTGATGCGATACGAGCCGAGTCGCAATCCGGTTCGGATGGACGGTTCCCACACGACTAGAAAGCTTGTATCAGCTCTTTCTCGACAAATGAGTCAAGTTCACAGCGACGGGCACCGGCCGCAGGTTGGTCGGGGAGCGGGTCACCGCAACCAATCGATAGCTCGCGTCAGTCCGAGGCCCAGCCTCGCTAGCACCGCTCTGAACAAGCTGCCGACCAACTCATGCTAGCTGCCGGCGAGTCTGTGACAAGATATCTGTTGCCACGACATCCAGTTTGCTGGTACTCTCCCGCACCAATTTTCTCGGCTGGTGGCCCATGCGCCCCGATGCCGTGACACACGTTATCGAACGTTCCTCCAGGATGAGCGACGGTGAGGCAGTTATGAAATGTAAAGCGATCTGGGCGACGCGTGTCGCAATCATGTCCTGGGCAGCGACCTGTCTGGTTCTTCCCCTGGGCGCGACAAATGTGTTTGCAGAGGAAGCGTATTGGATTTGGTCGCCGCAACATGATGGTGATGATGTCCCCCAAAGCACGTGTTATTTTCGCAAACGAATCGACGTGAATCGGCCCGACCAGGGTCGAGTTGAGATCGTTGCGGATGATGCCTACGACTTGCACGTCAATGGCCGCCGCGTTGGTCACGGTGAATCGACAGATCAACTCATCGAATATGATATTTCGCGTTACCTCATACGCGGCAGGAACGTGATTGGTGTCAAGGTCAGGAACATCCGTGGTTCGACAGCCGCATTGGCAGCGCGTGTTAGCGTTCGCGAAGAGGATCGCGAATGGAAATCGTACTCCACCGATAGCTCGTGGCGCACCAGCCTGAGCCCACTGCCATTTTGGACCAGCATACTCTACAGCGACAACCGTTGGAACGAGGCGCAGGAATTCGGCGAGCTCGGCAAGACCGCGCCGTGGGACGTACGCGAGAACATTTCAGAGGAAGAAGATTCCGCGCCAGAGGCCGAATCGCGTCGGTTCAATGTGGACAAGGAATTCGAGGTCGAACAGATTCTCGATCACGACCAAACAGGTTCATTGATTGCCATGGCGTTCAACGAATTTGGTCACATCTTGGCTTCGCGTGACGGCGGACCTTTGTTGTTGATCTACGACAGCGACGACGACGATCGTCTGGATGCTGTTCGTGAATACTGTGATAAGGTCAAGTCGTGCCAGGGAATCTTGCCACTAAATGGCAAGGTGTTTGTGACCGCCGACGGACCTGACGGGAACGCGTTGTACGTGTTGTCGGACGACAATCGCGATGGAAAGCTGGAGAGCGTCAAACCGATTTTGCAGTTCGAGCAATCAGGCGAACACAGCGCTCACGGGTTGGTCCTGGGTTCGGATGGATTGATATATGTTGTTGTGGGGAATAGCGCTTTGCCTCAAATCGAGGCGAGCGAGGAAAGCCCCTATCGAGGCTATTACGAAGGCGACCTGGTACCGCGTTACGAAGATCCGGGTGGTCACGCTCGAGACGTACGTGCGCCGGGGGGGCTGGTCATTCGCCTCGACACCGACGGTCAGAACGTCCAAGTCGTTGCGGGCGGCTTACGTAACGCTTACGACCTGGCGTTCAATCGCGAAGGCGAACTGATGGTTCACGACAGCGACATGGAATCCGACATAGGGACAACCTGGTATCGGCCGACGCGGCTGTATCATGTGACGCCGGGTGCCGAATTCGGTTGGCGCAGCGGCTGGGCGAAATGGCCAGATTACTTCATCGACTCACTCCCGGGAATCCTAGACACCGGCCGCGGTTCGCCAACGGGAGCCACGTGCTACGACCACTTTGCCTTTCCCACTCGTTATCAAGGCGCGATGTTCTATGGCGACTGGTCGGAAGGTCGCATTTTGGCAGTGACAATGAAGCGCAACGGCGCCTCGTACTCGGCCACCAGTGAGGTCTTCTTGCAAGGGCATCCGCTTAATATCACTGATCTCGCCGTCGGTCCCAGCGGCGCGTTGTATTTTGCGACCGGCGGTCGCGGCAGCAGCGGTGGCATCTATCGGGTGAAATGGAAGGGCGACATTCCAAAATCCGTCACCAACTTGGGAAAAGGGATCAGTCAAGCGATTCGCCAACCTCAACTCGATTCCGCATGGTCTCGCCAGAAGATCGCGGCCGTCAAATCGTCTCTCGGTGATGCTTGGCACGGGCAGCTTCGCGGTGTCGCCAGAAGTACTGCCAACCCGTGGTACTATCGCACGCGCGCCCTAACGCTGATGCAGCTATTTGGTCCACCACCAGACGCCAGTTTGTTGGTTAGTCTTTCTCGTGATGAGAACGAGATTGTACGTGGCAAAGCTGTGGAGTTGATGGGTTCGTTCCCCACCGAAGAGACACATAACCGGTTGGTCAAGTTGTTGGATGATCCGGATCGTATCGTTCGCCGGCGAGCTTGTGAAGCGTTGTTACGGGCCCAACAGGATACATCACTGGAGGCCATCGCCGATCTCCTGGTAGCGGACGACCGTTATGAAGCCTGGGCGGCGCGGCGGCTATTGGAACGCCTGCCAGTCGACCAATGGCGCGAAGAGGTGCTGTCGTCCAACGACCATCGCTTGTTCATCCAAGGTAGCTTGGCACTGATGATTGCGCACCCGGACGAACTGCACGCGTCGTCTGTGATCAAACGATTTAACAGTCTGATCGACGAATTCGTCACAGATCAGAACTTCGTGGACATGTTACGGTTGGTCCAGGTCGCCATACATTTGGGTGATTTGGAAGCGGAGGACGTCCCCGAATTGCGTGATATTCTGGGTGGGGAGTTTCCTTCTGGCAACAAACAAATGAATCGTGAGCTGATTCGCATCTTGGCGTTTGCGCAAGCCAGCGAACCGATGGAACGCTATCTGGAGTACTTGTCGTCAAGTAACGCTAACGTGGAACGATTACACGTTGCGTTGCACTTGCGGTTTCTCAAACAAGGATGGCCGGAAGGCGGACGTCGGGACCTGATCGACTTCTTCGAGAAAGCCAGTAAATGGGGCGGCGGCGGCAGCTATAAGTCGTATCTTGCTAATATTGAACGCGACTTTGCCAAGATGCTTTCCGCCGACGAAGCACGTTCCATCCTGGCCATGGGCAACGACTATCCGAATGCAGCCTTGGGTGCTCTGTATGCGATTTCCGAAAACACAGATCGCGACTGGCTTCCGTTGCTCAAGACACTCGATGCTCAGTTGGAAAACAACAAAGAAGAGGTTGCTGGACAAGTCAGAACCGGCATTCTCGCCGTGCTGGCGCAGATCGGGACAGAGGAATCCACTGCTTTCTTGCGGGAAGTCTGGGAAAACCAACCGAGCCGGCGATTGGTCGCGACGTTGGGGCTCTCTCAAGCCCCCGATACGAACTGGGAATACCTGGTCCGCGCCGTTGAGACCTTGGAGGGTGACGCCGCGCGGGAAGTCATGATCAAATTGGCCGAAGTCGATGCCGCACCTAAAGAGCCGGAGTACTTCCGACAAGTTATCTTGCAAGGATTGAGGCTAAAGGAGAATGGTGCCGAGCAGGCAAATCTGTTGCTGCGCCATTGGTCAGGTCAGACATTTGGCGATCAGGATGCCTCCTGGAACGACGAACTGAAGCAGTGGCAACACTGGTTCCAGGAAGAGAATCCGGATAAACCACGCGCGGAATTACCTATGGCAAGCGCTGACAGCAAGTGGACGATGCACGACCTCCTCCATCATCTGACCAGCACCGAAGGTGGACATGGGACGGCCTCGAAGGGAGCCCTGGTCTTCGAGAAAGCCCAGTGTATCAAATGCCATAAGTCCGGCAGCCGAGGCGAATCACTGGGCCCCGACCTGACAGCCGTGAGCAAACGGTTCATG
>JASLRF010000623.1 GCA_030744095.1 Pirellulaceae bacterium
TTTAAAGTAAAAAGCACCAAAGATACGGGCAACCATCGCGATTGCTGCGTATTCTTCTGCCACAAGGACGCGACGCATTTCTACTATTGCCACCTCGGCGCTCGCCCAGACCCTCACAGCGGACAGATCATGATTGTCAAGGATGCACCGCGACTCGCCCTCACGAAAAACCAGAGCCGGACGCCGTGGGGTGACGACTGGCATCAGGTCAAGGTAACTCGCAATTCCAAAGATGGCAGCATCAAGGTCTACTTTGATGACATGAAGAACGTTCATATGGAAGTGAAAGATTCAACCTTCGGCAAAGGCAGGATTGGTATCGGTTCGTTCGACGACATGAACGACTTCGACGAAATTCGAGTCTACGGCAGGTGATGAACGTCGAACGACGGAACGACGGGAATTCAAAGCTCACACCTGGTCCCTTCCCCTCGCCACCAAGCGTTCGGTTTTGGAGTAACTCGCGCCAACACTCCACAGTCTTCGGATTCTTGGAGGTCGTATCCCTTTCCGCCTCATGCCGTCGAAGAAACACGTTTTCCAAAAACACCATCTTGGCAAATTGTGGCGAATTCTTCGGAAAACCTTGGCGGTGGATCGACAGGCGGCCAGAAGATCTCCTGTCGGATCTGGCGGACAACTTCACGCGCTGTCGCGTCTGCGGCTTCCAGATCAGCTGTTGTCCATTTGGCCAAAATGAACGCAACTTGCGTCGTGTCTTTGGGAAGGGTGACAAACCCCAATTGAACGGGTTCGCTGATGCCAATTGCAGTGGCCAAATGGCGATAGAGCGGCAGTTGAAGATCGGTCCAACGGCCACCCTGCTGATGCGTCTTCTCTGGCGAGTTGCCCGTATCGGAGGTCTTGTAGTCGAAGATCACACGCTGACCTGTTTCGTGGTGCACGTCAATGCGGTCCATTCGGCCCGTCAATCCGATGATCTCGCCATCGACATCGAACGTGGCTGGGTCTTGATTTGCATCGGGAACTTCAGTGTGTTCGATCCGCCAGCCCGCGGCGAACCAATCTGCCTGGTGTTGGGCAAAGGCGTTCAGGCGAAAGCGCAACTGTTCAATCTGCACTCGCACAAATGGCAATACATGCTGTCCGTAGGTCGTTCTCACCAGCACGTCGAGCTCGTGATTAAGCGCACGGCGGATTTCGTCGACATCACTCGATTCACGACTGGCCCCTTCACCGAATCGACGCAACGCCTCATGTGCCAGGTTGCCGAAGGCTAACGGGCTCAGTTCGCGGGCAGCATCGTCGCTTGACCGCAACCGTAAGACGTGCTTCAGATAGAAACGGTATGGGCAGGACAGATAATCCCGAAAACTGGTTATGGTCAGACGCTTCAGCGGTTCGGTAAGTGGTTGGGGACGTGGGATTTCCAAAGTAGACGGTGCCATGTCGCTGGACGAGGCAGCACGGGCGATCGCGGGGCTATTGTGTCTCGACGTTGTAAGTGGCGCAAAAAAGGTCATCGCGCGCTGGGCGACGGATTGGTCGTCGCCCGTAAACAGCAAACGGCTTGGAATCAGTGGATCACCATCTCTGTTTCGCCTTCCAACTAGAAGATGCAAGGACGTGCGGGTGCCGAGTAATAGGCAAAGCGCATAGGCATCGCGAGCATAACGGCGGGCGTTGTCAATCAGTCCCAACCGATTTCGCAAGGCGTTCGGCAAGAATAGATCCGACGTGACCGATGATGGGACGAACCGTTCATTCAGCGTCGTCACTACCAATGCCGGGGCATCGTCCAAAGGCAATTCTAGCCATCCGAGCAATTCGACTGCTGACGCGCCCATCACGCGTGGCACGGGCTGTGTTGCGACCAGCCCCAACAACAAGCGAATGGAATCGCAAGCCGACAGCCGAACATTCAGTTTCGACGGGATGGATTCCATCTCTAACAGCGTGTTGCGGATATGGCGGCAGGTGGTTAGTGTCGACTGATCGGCATCGTTTTCACGATCCAATTCGCGGTTGGCATAGACCATGGCGAGGCAATTCAAAATCGACTGACACCACTGGGCGAGGCCCCGGGGCTGACCTGCGAGATCTCGCGTCATTTCGCTGACCGCCTGTTCGATCGCCGACATCTGCTCATGCTTCAACGCTGGCCCCAACCACTGACCGACCAGCCGCCCTGGCAAATGCTGGTTGTAATAGTCGTCAAGTTCCGCCAGCGCGTTGGCATTGATTCCACGCCCGCGCAGCCAGAATTGCATGTCCGGATGGCGAACCAGTGACGCCAACTCTTGAAACCGGCCCCGATCTAGAAAATCGGCCAGCGCCTCCAGCAGCAGATAGGGTGCTGTTTCGCGCAGCGACCGCCCTGGCCCCCATCGCGAAGGTACACCATGCCTGGCGAGTACGCGTTCGACGTCAGGCACAAGTTGCTCGTCGGGAAAGCCGACGGCAATCTCATCCGCCCGATACCGCCCCTTGTAACTTGCAATTGCTGCGGCGACGGCGTTGGCCTGGTCGGCTGGGCCATCGCAGACGCGAACTTGAGCGGCGTCGAGTGGCACGTCGATGTCGTTCCATTTGTCTGGTGCCAGACAGCCATGCGAATCGAACCGTTCACGCCATGCTTGCGGCGCGGCAACCAGGGCAACCACGTGCTGGGCGACTTGGTCGAGCATTTGGCGAACGGCCAGATTCATATCAACGGTTCCGACAAGCACGATATCGCGGTCGGTGTCGCATTCGTTTCGCTTGATAGCCTCCAACCGCGCTGTCTGTCGATCCCACAGCTGCAGATCGTCGAGCCGTCGAAGGTAAGCCGACTGTAGTTTTTCGAGCGAACTCCATCGCTGTTGATCGGGATGACCTGGCGTCTCAGCCAAACGCTCGGCCACGTCGGCAAATGCCAGACCATCCCCCGCCAATTCGACATGCAGCTGTCGCAGCATATCGGCCAGTTCTGCCCAGGCCATTACTTCGTCGCACGCGGGAGGGTTGGGAATAACCGGCAATACCGTCTCTTGTGCCGCCGATTGCAGGGCAGACGACCAGGTAAACCGCTGTGTTAGCTCGTTAGCGAAGGGACGTTTCGGAGGATAGAGTTGCTCGGGCAAACGACCGACAGTTTCAATCGTGGGCGGAGTAAGCAGCAACCGATCCTGCGCGGCACGTTGAACCAAGATCTCCAGCAGGCGACGGCCTGCACGAGCTGCCGGTGTGACAACAATCACTTGCTGCAAATCCCATATTGCGGCCGTTCGATATCGCCGCAGCAGATAATCCGCCGCCAAGTCCAGCGCCGCACGGTCGAAGCCGAGAAACTCGCAGTGGATGGGCATTCAAGATGACTCGTGCGTGGTGATGAACGGCAAGTTCTTCGAGTGTGGCGATGGAGTTGAAACGCAGTGTCGAAACGACCCATCACCTAGCCGGCGATCCACTCCCAATCGATAGGTTGTTCCAAATCGATGACAGGAAGCGGCGCCTGGATAACTTCCACATACTTCTGGGATCCGCCTGTATTGAAAATCACGACGCGTTCGTGCGGCTTGACCCAACCCACTGCCACGAGCTTCTCGAGCGCCCCGACGCAGGCAGCGGTCTCTGGGCAAACTGAGATCCCCTCGGTCGACGCCGACAGGTCCATCCACTCGCGGAGCCGGGATTCTTCTGCTGCCACGGCGCAGCCACCACTTTCGCGAATCGCATCCAGAATCATGAAGTCGCCAACCGCGGCTGGAACACGCAGGCCGCGGGCAATCGTCTCGGCGTTTTCGAAGGGTGTGGCAAACCGTTCGCCCTGTTCGAAGGCCCGCACGATGGGACAACATCCTTCCGCCTGCACTGAGACCATCCGAGGCCTCTGCTGGTGATTCAACCAACCTAATTGCGCGAGTTCTTCGAATGCTTTCCACATCCCGATCAGGCCTGTGCCGCCGCCGGTTGGATAGAGAATCACGTCTGGTAGTTCCCAGTCAAACTGCTCGGCCAATTCAAGGCCCATCGTCTTCTTGCCTTCAATGCGATACGGTTCTTTCAACGTCGAGAGGTCAAACCAGTCCATATGCGGCTTGCCTTCACGGACAATCCGACCACAGTCAGTGATCAGACCATCAGCGACGAACGTCTTGGCACCGGCAACAACACACTCGTATTGGTTGATGATTGGTGTGTCCTGCGGCATGAAGACAAACGCTTCCATGCCCGCGCGGGCGGCGTAGGCTGCAGCCGCGCCCCCGGCATTGCCCGCCGAAGGGACGGCAACGCGCTGGATTCCAAAACCGTGCGCCATCGTGATCGCCAAGGCCATCCCGCGGCTCTTGAAACTGCCGGTAGGCAACTGGGATTCGTCCTTGATCCACAAGTCACTCAGCCCCATTTGCTGGCCAAGTCGCGGGCAGCGCAACAGTGGACTCATGCCTTCGCCCAACGTGACAATGTGTTGCCCGTCAGTGACAGGCAGTAGTTCACGATACCGCCAGAGTGTCGGCTGGCGATCTCGCAGCATGTCCTTAGAAAGTGATCGGCCGATGGCTTCCAAGTCGTAACGCACCCACAGCGGCCGATCCTTGTGCAGTGTTTGCACCTGTCCGGCGGGCAGTTGAGTGCCATCGATGGCGGCTTCAAGGTGCGTGACAAAGCAAGGCATCGGCGTCTCCCGGCGAGGTTTATGGAAAGCGTACCGGGATACCACTCTGGAGACAGATTGTCAATTCACCAGACACGGTAGGGCCGCAGCCAAATGGGGCGCGTGCCTGTTTTTGGTACGCCCCCGCCCAACCTGCGATCGGTGCCCGTTGCTAAAACTTGACTCCCGACCGGCCCACCTTCGGCGCAGCCTTTCAGCGTCGCATGGCCGTAGGCCGCCCGTTTAAGACGGACCAACAGTGTTTCATCGTGAAGAGCGAGCCGCCGATTTGGCCAATACCTTGCGATATACCTCCGCAACGCCTTTCGCCATACTGCAATCAGAGAAGCCATCAATATGCGTTTGCATGGCATTTTCTCGCAGCAGCTGCCAGTCCAACTCGCCGACAACGACTTGTCGAATCTTCTCCGCCAGGTCACCTGGGTCACCGGGATGGACGAGGACGCCGTTGATGCCGTCATCGATCGCTTCAGGGACTCCTTCCACTCGACTACCGACAACCGGGACCCCAGCTGCCATGGCCTCTAGCACGACCATTGGCAACCCTTCGCCAAAGAGGCTGGGAAGCACGAACAGGTCCATTCTTGCTAGCTCAGACGAAACATCTTCAGTGAATCCAACCCACTCGATCTGATCGACAATCCCAAGCCGGGCGACATGCTGCATGATCTCGTCTTGATAGCTTTTTGTCTCGAATGGCCCGACCACGCGAAGATTGACGGAAATCCTTTTCTCTTTCAGTCGAGCGATCGCACCCAAGAGCACTTCGAGCCCTTTCCGAGGTCGGAAAAGTGCGACGGCGCCGACGGTCCACGCATTCTCTGGCAGCGTCGTGTCGCGCTTCTTCTCGGGTACTGGCACACCATTGGGAACGACGGAGATCGCCTGGTCCGAATAGCCTTGTAGCTGCATATGTCGTCCCAGACTTTTGGAAACGGCGATCAGCGAGACAGCTCGGCTCGCGCAAAAACGTTCGTTCCAATGATTGATCTGATTCCGCCAACGGTTCGTGGTGTCTCGCAAAGTTGGGCTATGCACGTGGTAGACGAACGGCACGCGAGTTAGCCCAGCAGCCAGGCTACCGACCAACGCGCTGCGCGGCGTGTGAGCATGAATAATCTCGTGCTCGCCTTCCTTGACAATGCGAGCCACTCGCAACATCGCCCGCAGATCAAAACGGCTGAGCATTGAAACTACATGCAGCGGAACATGCGATTGACGTGAGATGGGGAATCGATCCGCTTTCGTACAGGCAAATTCGATTTCAAAACCACACTCCGGCAGCTGCATCGCCAACAAATCCTGAACGCGCTCAGCACCCGAATAGTGTTCACCGTTGATCACATGCAGGACGCGCACCGGCGCGACAATCTGCCGCGGTGTTTTGGGGATCGCCGGCGCATCAGTAACAATAGGCATTTGTGAGTCGGTGGCGTGAAAGGCCGAAGTGGATTGATCGGTGGACATGGCTGCCTCCTTGTGAACGTAATTCCCAAGACCACCCTCAAACGTACGTCACGCGGTCACCGGCCGGATTCAATTCCCCTGGCGATACGGCACTTTCAGACGCACATGTATCTCGATTCAGGTTAGAATGAGCGGCGCTCGCACGACAATCGTTGCAAGTCGAATGACCGGATCCTGCCTGGAAGACCGTGCAGGAAGGCAACACGCCTCCTTAAGCGCGAATCGGGATAGATGCGAATTGGGCTAACGGAATGAACCGACTCACTTGGACGTTGCTAGTTGCCGCGATCGTCTCCTTCGGCGTGGCGCCAACGCAAGCCACAGAACCGAACTCGCCCCGGTCTGTCACCGAAGTGACAGACGTGAGCGACGATTTTCGCCAGGAAGTCAAACTTGCTTCACTTTCTATTCCTAACAACGTCTGGCAGGCGGTCAGGCAGTCCGGCTGGCAAGTGCAGATTGCGGAGTTTGTTATCGACGCCGCACCATCGCTGAAGAATCGCCGACCTCGTGGCTGGCCAATCGACGCCACATGGAATAATTCCGACGCCGTTCACTTGCCACAATCGAAGTTACTTGTGCTCGCGGAAAGGCGGCGTACGACCAGTGGTCGGGTTGTTACTAGCAACCGCGTACCCGGTGTTCTCCGCCACGAATTCGGCCACGCCTTCGATATCGCCTTGGGCGGTTCGTACAGGACCCGCTCGGCGACGCCGCAGTTTGTCTCCAGCTACCGCCAAGATGTTGAAATGCTCACTGCATCGCAACGAAACCAGATGGAATATTACCTGCAAGACCATCGGGCCGGTCGACAGGAGGCCTTTGCCGAGGCGTTTGCGATTCTGCTAGGTGGTGGCTCGGATAAAACAAAACACGAACGGTTTTCGGTATCGTTTCCACGCGTGATGCGACACGTAAGCCAAGCGATCAGGCTCGCTGACACCATGCAGCGGTAACTGTGGAGAACTGAGTGCCACGATTGAATTGTCTAAAGCCGAGTCAAACCGCCAGGCCACATCCCTATCCGCGGCCAACATAGGCTTGCTGATGTGGCAGAACGATCGCTTCCAACATCGCGACATCTTTCGGCAACGTGGCCATCAGGGCTGCGACTTCGGCGATGTTCTCGATC
>JASLRF010000624.1 GCA_030744095.1 Pirellulaceae bacterium
GGAAATCCGAAGCCCGAAGTAGTCAGCTAACATGGTACAGCTCTGATTTCGTTCCTGGCCGTTTTCGGCAATGGTCATTCGGGCTTCTTTCGTCATTCGTCCTTGGTCATTCGTCATTTACGATACAGGTGAAACTCTAAAGTTGCGTCGTCTCCCTAGAGGTATTCGTGCCAGCCTTTATCTTGCAACTGCTGGACAACCTGGCGAATCGCTTCTTCGTCATGTTTACGTGCCACGAGTGTCGCATCGGGCGTATGCACGACAATGCAGTCTTCCATACCGACGGTCACGATCAGATGGTGGTCCTCACTGCTGAGAATGCACCCTCGCGAGTCAACGCTCAGGTGTTTCCCACTCACTGTGTTTCCGTCGTCGTCTGATTCTCGCATCCGCGCCAGCGACTGCCAATTGCCGACGTCGTCCCAATCGAACGGCGCTTCGATGACCACTACATCATCGTGCTTTTCCATCACGGCATAATCAATCGACTTCCCTTTGATGGCCGTAAACTCTGTTTCAAACACGTGTGAATACTCTGCCGTGTCCTGGCTATCGGCAATCGCCTCGATATGCCCATACATATCTGGTTCAAACCGTTGAAGCGCTTGCAGAATCGTGGCAGCCTTCCAAACAAAAATCCCGGCATTCCAATAAAAGTTGCCCGAGCCAAGATATTGTTCGGCGATTTCGACCGTAGGCTTTTCGCGGAACATCTCGACACGAAACACGTCCGTGTGATCCGCCACCAATTCTCCCCGTTCGATATACCCGAACGACTCTGATGGAAACGTGGGCCGAATACCAAATGTGACCAATCGCGAAGGATGTTCTTCCACGAGGGCCGTCGCCTGGCGCACCGCATCACGGAATCGGTTTGGCGTTTGAATCGCATGATCGGCCGGCATGACAACCATGGTGGCATCCGGATCGGTCCGCTGAATCAACGCCGCTGCCAAGCCAATACAAGGTGCCGTATCGCGTTTGCACGGTTCACCAATAATCGACGTCTTGTCCAGCGCCGGCAATTGTGCGGCAATTGGCTCGACCAACGACTGATTGGTCACGATCAGGACGCGCTCGCTCGGAACCAAGTCACCTAATCGATCAACGGTGTCTTGAATCATGGTGCGATCTCCGACCAAACGGAGCAGCTGTTTTGGTCGAGCCGTTCTGCTGGCGGGCCAGAATCTCGCGCCGACTCCGCCTGCCATAATCACTGAATGCAGCATACAAGCGGCCTCCCCGCTAATGAAAATAGGTGGGCTGCGTGACGTGAAGCCCTGGTTGGATTCTACGCGCGGCTTCTTCCGAGTCGAGCGCCCACAACGGGTTTACTTCGACGGCGACGTCGTCGACGATGGCTCCGGAATTCCTCAACAACTCGCCGTCGCGTCGAATCATGCCTTGCCTGGCCGTTTCCGGAGAGTTAGCGCCTTCGGCGTTCTTGACCGGTGCAAAGGCATCTTCTTTGGCAGCTTCCACGACCAAAGCGTTCTTTGCCGCAGGCAAGAGATCAAAAATAAACCGTTCGAATTTGATCGCGTTCTCCACTTCAGGCTCAACGAGGTTTCCGTCTTCACCGACGTAATTGATCCTCTTCTTCGCCTGATGAAATGGTAGCGCATCCGTGTCGTCCGCCATCCGCGTCAAAAAGTCCAACCCAAACACATGCACACCCAGATTGCCGGCCCAGAGCCGGATGTCACCTTTTTCGTCACGACTCCGAGCGATCGGATCAGGCAAGTCGGAGTATTCGATAATTCGAGTTCGCTCGTTCAATTCCACGACGTTGCCGACTTTTTCCAATGGATCACGTTTCTTGACGACCTGCGTTGTGAGTTCCGAACCCGCCAATAAATGGTAGCCGATTAAAGTCGGGTCACATACATTCAACAGCGGGTTGTCGATCTGGCCGTAGAACAACTGGCTAAGGCCACGCTGATGCGCATCTTGCAGACAGTCCGATGCAACGAACGCTTCGAGCATACCGCCATGTCCGTTGGGGCTCAGGGCCACTTTGCCTTTGGATTCAAGCAAGATGCTCCAGTTCTTGCGATCAACTGCCGGCATGGTTCCCTGGCAAAAAACGTATAGATCTGCCTCGTCCAATCCAAAGCGTTCGTGATCGTTCAAGAACGTGATCAGTTCTTCGTGCGTGGCGGGGCTGGTCATCATGTAGAGCGGGATCCGAGTCGCATAGCGTCGGGCAACCGCCAACTGCCGTTCGATCAACACCTGTAGCAACGTACGTTTGGAGATCGGCCCGATTTCGAAAAGTCCCTTGGCGTGCGCAAAGTTCAAACGCGACCCTTGGCCACCCGCGACCAGCAACATGCCGATCTGGTGGTCACGTAGCGCTTGTTTTCCGCGCCGCAGCGCGTCTGCTTGCGAAATTGGATTCTCCACTCCATTCAACTGGATCGCCTTCGGCGGATTCGCCTTCTTTGCGAGTTCCGCCCAATCTGGCGTGTCTGACGTCCCTTCCATCAGCCGCGCCAGTTGTGCCAGGTCGATCGAATCGATCTGACGACGCAGCCGATCTCGCGCATCTTCGTCCAAATCGTCCCAGAACCGCAACAGCTGCTCTTGGTCGAATTCGTCCAGATGTGATCGCAATGTTGATTCCATCAGTGATTCCAGGCGGAGGCTTCAGGAAAACCACCCGTTTACAAAACCGTAAGCCAGCAGTGCCAAGAGCGGAAACAGCACGAATATCGAGCCGTAGGTGAAGATCGTCGTCCAAGCGTGGCGAGGCCAGCGTGCCATCTGTTATCACTCGTTTCAAGGCCAGATTTGTCCAGCAGAAGCTCCGTTGTTAACATAACGGTCGCCTCACAACGCTCCAATACCACCCCTAGGCCGCACGATCCTCCCTGCGGACACGCCCCACCGAAGGATACCCCAATCAATGAACGCTGGACAAAAAAGAGAACATGCGCCAAGCCAGGATTTTCCAGGAATCGTGCTGTCGTCTCGTGTCAATTCCGTGCGAATGCTCTTACCGGCGGCGTGTTGCCTGAGTACGCTATTCTTCGCGTTGATGTGCCCGTTGGCAACCGCTGACTGGCCGATGTACCGCAACAATGCAGGGCGCACCGGCTACACCGCCGCAACGCTGCCCAATCAGTTGGCGCTGCGGTGGTCCGTCAAGTCTGAGCATCGGCCGCAACCAGCCTGGCCGCGCAGCGATCGTATGCTGTTCGATCGTGCATTTCAGCCGGTTGTGGCGGGCGGGCGTCTATTCTACGGCGATTCGGTCGACGGTTCCGTCACGGCACGTGATCTGAAGTCGGGTAAGTTGCTGTGGAAGTTCCACGCCGAAGGTCCGATTCGATTCGCACCCGCCGTGTGGCAAGATCGACTATTTGTCGCCAGCGACGATGGTCGACTGTACGCGTTGACAACGGAGACTGGCCGCCTGCTATGGAAACAACAGGGCGGACCTGATCAACGTTCAATCTTGGGTAACGAACGACTCATTTCAAAATGGCCAGCGCGAGGCGGCCCTGTGGTGGTCGAAGACACCGTCCTGTTCGCAGCCGGGATTTGGCCCACCGACGGTATCTACTTGTACGCCTTGGATGCTCGCAACGGAGACGTCTTATGGAAGAACGATCAATCTGGAAGTATCTACATGCCGCAGCCTCATGGAGGTGCCAGCGCGGAGAGCGGAATCGCCGCGCAAGGATATCTGGCGGCGACGGCCGATCGTGTGTTCGTGCCGACCGGTCGAGCGGTACCGGCCACGTTTGATCGACGTGACGGACAACTTGCATTCTTTCATCTGCAAAAGTACGGCCATAACGGCGGCGCCTCGATCATGGCAGCTGGCGATCAGTTCTTCAACGGTGGCCTGAGCTTCGATGCAGCATCCGGTTTCAGCGTCTCGAAACTCGGAGACGGGCAATTGGCGATTACTCCCAATGGCCTCGTCCGCAACGTTGGCGATTCGGTGATTGGATACAAATGGGTGGATGCGGAAAAGGCAGATCGCAAAGGCACTGTGGTCAAGACAAAGGCCCTTAAATCTGAATGGTCCGTCAAGGGCCGGGCTGACGCAACGGCGCTAGTGGTTGCTGAAGACCAGGTCGTCACTGGCGGCGCCGGCTACGTGCAAGTCGTTGACGCGAACGAACAGCGGATTGCCTGGACTGCCGACGTGGCCGGCACGGCGTACGGCCTGGTTATCTCTGACGGCCGACTGCTGGTTAGTACTGATCTTGGCACGATCTACTGTTTTGACGCCAGCGGTGATCCCGTCGCCGACATTCACGATGATCGCAAAACAGCTGCCCTGGTCAACTCGGCCTATCAACAATTGGCTGAGGAGATTATCCGGCGCAGCGGCATAACGCGCGGTTTCTGTCTCGATCTTGGCTGCGGCAATGGTCAACTCACAATGGCATTGGCCCAGCAAACCGAACTGCAGATCATTGCGGTTGACGACGACATCGCTGCCGTCGCTCAGACACGCAATCAACTCGCCGCCGCCGGCTTGCTTGGCACACGTGTCACCGTGCACCATCGCGAACTTGCCGCCACGGGATATCCCAAGTACTTCGCCAACCTGCTTGTCTCGGGACGTTCTGTCATAGAGTCCGAAACCGTTTTGCCTGAGGAAGCAATGGGGCGGTTGTTGCGGCCGTACGGCGGCATTTCTTGCGTGGGCCCGCGCGACGCGTTGCAGGTTGTCACCCGTGGCGAGTTGGCCGGCGCGGGTTCGTGGACGCATCAGTACGCGAATCCCGCCAACACGCTCAACAGCGAAGATGAATTGGTGCAGAGCGGGCTGACCATGCTGTGGTTTCGCGATGTCGATTTTGAGATTCCTCAACGGCACGGCCGTGCGCCGGCACCGTTGACCCATCGAGGACGGCTGTTTCATGAAGGTCTGGACGGACTGGTTGCGGTCGATGCTTATAACGGTCGCGAGCTGTGGCGGTACGACGTGCCCAACGTGCTGCGTGCATACGATGGCGATGAATTAATGGGTGTCGCGGGCACGGGCAGCAACTTCTGCTTGGACGACGAGAGTGTTTACGTGCGGCACGAACAGCGCTGCTTGCGGTTGTCCGCCGATGAAGGGACGTTGCAACGCGAATTCCCCACGCCGCCACGAAAAAATGGTGGCCCCGGGACGTGGGGCTACATTGCGGTGGAAGCCGGAGTGTTATTCGGCTCGGTGGCCCAGCCCGACCACGTCGTAACTTACCGCTATCGCAATACTAGCGGCGACATGAGCAAACTGCTGACGGAATCGGAGAGCTTCTTCGCCGTGGATTCGGAGACAGGTGACCTGATCTGGCGATACGACGCTCAACATTCCATTCGGCACAACAGCATCGCGATTGGCGACGGCCTTGTGTTCTTGATTGATCGGCCAGTCGCACTGCATGATCGCGAAAAGAAGCCCAAAACGAAAGAGCATCTTGTCGGTCGGCTGGTCTGCCTGGACGCCGCGACGGGCGTCGTCAAATGGCGCAACGATGACGATGTCTTTGGTACCGTGCTTGCCTTCAGTACCAGGCACGACGCGCTGCTGATGAGTTATCAGCCGACGCGTTTTCGCTTGGACTCCGAGATCGGAGGCCGAATCCGGGTGTATCGAGCGAGCACGGGTGAACCGATGTGGGAAGCCGAGGCCGACTACGCATCGCGACCGATGATCAACAACCGCACGATCTACGCCCAAGGCGGTGCCTGGGACTTGCTGTCCGGCAAGCCGCAGCCCTTCCAGTTCAGCCGATCTTACGGCTGCGGGATTCTGGCCGGCTCGCAAGACTTGCTACTGTTTCGCTCGGCGACACTTGGGTATTTCGATCTGAAGTCCAACGACAAGATCGCTAACTTCGGCGGAATGCGACCCGGCTGTTGGGTCAATGCGTTGCCGGCTGGCGGCATTGTGCTCGTCCCGGATGCGTCCGCCGGTTGTCGCTGTAGTTACTTGAACAAGGCCTGGGTCGCGCTGGATTCGCAACCGTAGCTTGTGTTCTGAGCGCACGACACATTGAACGATAAGGACACTGGGCAATGAAGCTCATCTCGCCAATGCTGGGCCTGTGCCTTTCTGCGGTTTGTTTCTCAGAGGCGGCTGCGGATGATGCCAGATTGACGACTGCCAGCACCGTGCAATTCGCGACGGTCGAGCAAGGCGCTGTCCTGCTGGCCAAGGAAGATCGATTCCTGAAATCGCTGAGCCGATTCGACTGCCAGGCGCGGCTGCAAACGGATCGAAAAGTCGCCGGAAGCGACGTGGGAAAATTCGCGGCTGATCAGGTCGTCGCTTGGACCGGGGACGAACAGGCCAAGTTGCGTGAAGCCGTTGCGGTTGTAAGCGAGAGAATGAAGCCTTTCGATCTGCCGTTCCCCAGCACGATCCGCCTGGTGAAGACCACAGGCAAGGAAGAAGGGAATGCGGCGTACTGTCGGCGGAATGCAATTGTATTGCCTGAACGGAACACGAAACAGCGACCGGCCTCCCTCCAAAGACTGCTGATCCACGAACTGTTTCACGTGCTGAGCAGTCATAATCCAGGATTGCGAAGCAAACTGTACACAATCGTCGGATTCACGACATGCCAGCCGATTCAGATGCCGCCGTCACTACGAGACCGCAAGCTGACGAATCCGGACGCGCCGCAGCTGGATGCTTACATCAAGCTGACCGTCGATGGCCAACCAGTGACCGCCGCCCCCGTCTTGTATGCATCGACG
>JASLRF010000625.1 GCA_030744095.1 Pirellulaceae bacterium
CGAATCATGTTTGCCAGGACGTGGCCGTAGTCCCGTTTCTGTGGGTCGCCCCGCTGAGCCTCTATCTGCTGACTTTCATTATCTGCTTTGATCGCGAACATTGGTATTCGCGGAGTTGGACGGCGGGGCTGACCATCGTTAGCGTTGTCGCACTGTGCGTGCTGATGCAATACGAACATGGTCCAGGTTTGTTTTTCGAAGTCGGATTGCACTTCTCGGTGATGTTCCTGGTCTGCATGGTGTGTCATGGCGAACTGGCCCGCAGCAAACCGAGTCCACGTTATTTGACAAAGTTCTACTTGATGTCATCAGCGGGCGGTGCGTTCGGTGGGCTTCTCGTCGCGCTGGTCTGCCCCTTGGTATTTTCGACGAACCTGGAACTGCACATCGCATTGCTCATCGCCGTCGCTGTCTCGTTGTGCGTCTTTGTGCTCGAAGCGCGACGCACGTGGCTGGGCGCCTCGGCCAAGCGGCAGTGGATTGCCTGGCCGGGTGGTTTTGCGGTCATGCTGTTTGTCAGTTTTGCACACTATGACGAACTGGACCACGACACGATCGTGACGGAAAGGAATTTCTATGGCGTACTACACGTAGAACGCCCTGCGGGCGCGCGAGGAACAATCCTGATGCATGGCCGCACGGTGCATGGGTTTCAATTCGACGATCCTAAAATGAAACTACGTCCGACGACGTACTATTCCAACGGAAGTGGGATTGGGCGTACCCTTCATCAGCAAAACT
Source organism: Pirellulaceae bacterium (assembly GCA_030744095.1). The sequence continues at coordinate 742 of JASLRF010000625.1, forward strand.
CGGCAGCCCCGCTTCGCGTCGGGGCGATTGGCTTGGGCACCGGAACCGTCGCCTGTTACGGACAAGTTGGCGACCTCTATCGCTTTTATGAAATCAACCCGGCCATGGTGAGAATTGCCTATGAGCAATTCTCGTTTCTGAATGAAAGTCAAGCCGAAGTAGAAATCATCCTGGGCGATGCGAGGCTCTCGTTGGAGCGTGAGCCGGATCAGAATTTTGATGTGCTGATCTTGGATGCCTTTAGCAGCGATTCCATTCCAACTCACCTGCTGACCCGAGAAGCATTCGACGTTTACAAGCGTCATCTTAAACCGGATGGCATTATCGCCGTACACGTTAGCAATCGGTTTCTGCGGCTGGAACCGGTGGTGTTAAGGCTGGCCAAGCACGTGGGAATGGACTGCGTCAAAATCAACAATCCCGTCGATCCCGTACGAGCTGTCCTGGCTGCTCAATGGATGCTAATGACGCGAACTCCTGAATTCCTTCAGCACGAAGTCATTCAACCGGTCGCCATCCGCTTCAACGACCAATCCAACAACGACTTCCCACTCTGGACCGACCAGTACAACAACCTGTTCCAGGTCATGAAGATCTATTGAGACAACGCCAAACATCTCACGCCGAATCAACGCTTGGCCGCTGCGACAACGGCCCGTGCCTTCTTCTCTTCCTCGGCGGATAGTTTAGGATTGGGGGTCGCGTCTCCTTCCACCTGGCCGAGGATCCACTTCATCCCGCCCAACAATGACGCCATGTACGTTTCGTTGGTCCACACGTCTTCACGATGTCCCAGGCTCATGTGCATGACTTTGCCTTGACCATACTCCTTCACCCACAGAATTGGCACGTGGTAGGGCTCTTTCTTTTCGGTCTTGGCCATATTCAAACTCATTAGCACACGAACTTTCTCGGGCTGCCAATTCCTAAAACGATAGATTTCGTCCTTGAGAGTGACTTCGTCGCCCCACGGTTTGCTCGCCGGATGCCGCTTGTCGTGGACGGTGATCGTTACCGTGGAACCCGATCCCCAAGGATGACCATTAAACGTGCCTCCGATCATGTCCCAATAGGGCTGATAGTCCTTGAACGTATCGGCGGCGGAATGAGCGCCCACGAAGCCGTGACCCTTCTGCTTCAACCAATCGTTGAAGAAATAGTCCAGATCCGCCTGGGCAATGGGCAGCTTTCCCGTCGTGTAGAAGAATACGATGTCGTAGTTTTGGAGTCTTTCCTTCGTGAAGTCCTTGGCACAATCCTGAGTGCAATCGACACGAAACAGGTTGCTGGAAATCCCCAGCTCGGTCAATGCAAGTTCCGCGGGAGCAAGCTTTCTGTCCTTGCGATTAACCGAACCGTGACGAAAGCCTGCACTTTGCGTCACCATAAGGATGCGCGCTGGCTTGGCGTCTTCGGCCTGCACGGTGGGAGCAAGCCAGCTAACAAACAACAACGTGACGAGGGCGAGTCTGGATTTCATTTTTCTTTTCCTGAATTCTCGAATCAAAACAACTCGTGGATTTCTTTGGTGCCAATGTCGACCAGCGGTAACGGGCGTTCGGCCGGACCAGGCAGATGGGTTTCAAGATCAAAGCCGAGGCTTCGGTAAATCGTGGCAATAATGTGATTCGGACCAACTGGCCGTTCCGACGGTGCACCACCGATGGGGTCGCTGCACCCGACGACGCGACCACCCTGTACGCCACCGCCGGCAAAATACGTGGTGAAACACTGCGGCCAGTGGTCACGCCCGCCGGCGGGATTAATGCGCGGAGTTCGACCGAACTCGGCCAAATTACAGACCAAGGTCTTATCCAGTAGGCCACGTTGTTCGAGGTCTTCGATTAGCGCACTGTAAGCCTGGTCGTACATCGGCGCGACGATATTCTTCATCCCCTCGATCGATGTGAACGGTTTCGAGCCATGAATGTCCCACGTGATTTCGTCGAAGACGGTCAAGAATGTGTTAAGCGTAACGAATCGAACGCCACCTTCGATCAACCGTCGCGCTAACAGACAACACTGACCAAAGCGATTCATCCCATAGCGCTGGCGCACTTTCTTCGGCTCAAGTGCCAAATTGAATGCCTCCCGAGCCCGTGGACTGGTCATCATCCGGTAGGCCGCTTGAAAGTTCTCATCGAGCAGCTTGGCACTCTCAGTCGATTCGAAATTATCAAACGTTCGATCGACCACATCTCGCACGCGGCGATGCCGCTGCAGCCGTGCCGTCCCGATCTCCGGTGACGGCAACAGATCGGGCACTTTGAAATCCTCTTTGGATGGATCCGCCATCAGTGCAAACGGATCGTGAGCTTTGCCCAGGAACCCGCCAGTTTGACCGTTGGGTATGTTGCCACCTCCCCGGCCCATCGTTTCCGGCAGCACCACATGGGCTGGAAGATTGGATTTTTGGCCACGCAGGTAGCTCAACACCGCGCCGGCATGGGGCGTCTCAATTCCGCCGGCAAACAGTCGGCCGGTCTGCATCATTTGCCACCCGGCATCGTGGACTGCCGCGCCGTTGTGGTAACAGGAACGAACCAACGAGAACTTATCCGCAATCTTGGCGTGTCGCGGAAAGATCTCGGAAATATCGATGTCGCTCGAGTTTGTATGAATCGGTTTGAAGGGACCACGGATTTCGCTCGGCGCGTCTGGCTTCATGTCGAAAGTATCGACGTGGCTTGGCGCACCCAGATTGAAAATCATGATGCAAGCGCGATCTTCGTTCTTGTTGTCGACCAATCCCTTCTCTTTGGCCGCCAGATAGCTCGGCAACGTGATTCCCATCGCGCCGAGCGTGCCGATCTGGATGAAATCGCGCCGAGTGACGCCATCACACGTCTTGATGGAACCTCTGCCAGTTAGTTGAAGCATGGTGCATCTCTCCGTCAAAACACAAACGGGCGGTCTGACCCATTTCTTGAACTGTATAGGCTAACAATGACGACACGTAACGTCAAGAAACACCGCCGGTTGCGCGATATCGGGCGAGTCAGGGTGATGGCAGCGAATTCAATCCAACGGCTTGATCCGAATGCGGCGATACTCCATTTGCCCGCGGTCACCCTCCAAACCGATCGGGCCGGTTTCTGGAACCTTGAATTCCGCCACGAGAACCTCGCCATTACAGGTGCAATGAGCCACGCCGCCACGCACTGTCACGACGATCTCATTCCACTCTTGCGGCTTGTATTGTTCTAGTTCTTTGTACGGTCCGGCCAGCAGAAAATCGCGGCACTGCAGCTGTGGCTTGCGAATAAAAATCCCACTGTCCGCATTTGGTGTGGCCCGAAACTCTAGCTTAAGGACAAAGTCATCGGAGAACTCGCGAGTGGTCCACAGCTGTTGGATGCGGCGACCTTCGCTGGGTGTGATGACGATCAAGCGACCGTTCTTCGCGACATAGCGCCCATCGCCACTCGATCTCTTTCCATCGAACGTGACAGCCTCCTTCACGATGGGCCACGCGGGACCGTTGGGGTTTTTCTTACGGCGACGTTTGATTGCTTCAATCTGCGCGGTGGACGTCGCCTGGAATCCCCAGCCAGTCAGATCACGACCATTGAACAGACTCTCGAAGCCTGCTTCGAGGGCGAAACCATCCGATTCGGTTTCCAGAAAGTCTAGTGTCGCGAAGATCGGTCGCAGTGCCGCCGCCCATTTTGCGTAGCCGATCTTGTTCGGGTGCAGTAAGTCAGGAAACTCGGATTTCTTTGCGTTGCCCATCTCGTTTGCAAACAAGGTCCACGTATCGACCACCGTCACTTGCGGATCACCTTTGACTCCCGCTGCAAGCAGCGCATTGATCTGCTTGATCTTGTCCGCCGGGCGACTTTTGGTCGCAGAACTCGGAATAACCAGGCAAAGAACGACCGGCATTTTCGCGTCATGTTTCTTCAGTTCCGCCAGAATCAGTTTCACGTCGCTGGCAATCGTTGCCGGTTCGGCCTTCTCTTCCAGATCATTGGTGCCCATCAACATCACGACACAGGCTGGATTCAGAGACAGTACATCTTCCCGCAACCGAATCAACATGCCCCGCGACGTGTCGCCACTGATACCGCGATTGGCGACTTTGGCTCCAATAAAGCTGTCCGCCATTTCGTTGCCCCACCCCTGCGTGATCGAGTCTCCCAGAAATACGATCGACTTCTGGTCTTCCTGGACTTGTCGAGCCCATTGGCTGCGCCGCCGCATCCACAAGTTCTGAAACCACTCGTAGCGGCGAATTGGGCCGGTGCCCGGTAAGCCTTCATCGGTCTTGGGGATTTTGAACGGCGGGGCGCTCGCCTTGGCGGTGTTTTCCTGAGCGAGTAGCGAAGCGCCCATGGCGGCAAATGTGACGAGCAACAGGGGAAGTACGATTCGCGGGGTGATTGTCATGAGGTGCTTTTCCAGGGAGTCGGAAGGGACCTTTCAGGGGAGCGTCGATCTCGTCGCAGATTGTACCTAGACGAGCGAGAACATCCAACGTGTCGACGATTCGTCTGTCCAGTGTGTGTTTGATTGTAGTAACCACTCCGTGTGCCTGCCTTGTTCGCGACCGCCACGGCTACGTCTCCGCCAATAGGCCAAATCGCTCGTCTAGCGGCCGCTGAAAGTCGCGCAGCTGACCCGAGGCAACTTCTTCCACGTTCACGGTTCGACCCGCTTGGCTCGATTCCAAAACCGCGAACGCGGCAGCCAAATCGCGCAGCCCTTCCAGACCACTCGTTTCCGGTTCGCGCCGGGCGCGGATGGCGGCGAGCCAGTCGCATTGGTTCAGTGCGAAGGCATCGGTAAGACCATGAGGAAAATGCAATGCGCGAATGTCGGCGGGGCATTCGGTTTCGTACAGCGTTGTCAGATCGCGGGCCAATCCATCGTCGGTAGTCACGACATCACCATGTACGCTGCCGGTGCTCCCATGATAGACAATGCCGCGGCCCGTGCCGCACAACGTTGGTGCGCCGTGGCCGCCCCAACTGGCGGTGATACTGCCAAGTACACCATGGCCGGTCGTGAATGAGGCCAGCATGGTATCGTCGGCATCGCAGTCGACGTGGTCGGTTACCTTTCCCGTGGCATCGCGGGTGAATCGAACTGGCTCCAGGATGGAGGCCCGTGCGGAGACCGTGGCGATTTCGCCGGCAACGTGTCGGATGTGATTGAAAAGGTGCACGCCGATATCCAGCGCCAACCCCCCTCCTTCGGTGCGGCGATGTCGCCAGGGAGTTTCGGCGACAATGCGATCCGGCCCCCACCAGTTGCCGACGTTGGTCATGAGGATCATCTGCAAATCCCCGCACCAGCCGTTGCGAAACAACCAGCCAAGCTGCCGAGTATCAGCGCGGTTGCGCGCGTTTTCGAATACGCCGAGAACCCGATCATCTGCCTCGGCCCGTTCGCACATTCGGCGCGCCGCGGCCACGGTGACGGCAAGTGGTTTCTGCGTAAGTAGATCTTTGCCGGCGGCAAATGCAACGGCAGCAACCTGATGGTGCAGCGTATGCACCGTAAGATCATTGACGGCGTCGATCGGCCCTGCCTTGATCATCTCACGGTAATCAGAGAAAACTTGCACTTCGACATCATCCTGAAAATCAGACAGATACAGATCGCCGATGGCAAGAGGATCGTTGGGGCCCGTGCCCACAGGCTGCCGTTGCGCGGGGCCTTCGCCGCGTTTGACATACGACCAGGCATCGTCCGTGCGGCGGGCGCAGAGCGCTGTGATTCGGAAATCGTCGATCCCGGCGGCTCGCATCAATTGATAACCACGCAGATGTGCCGCTAAGATACGTCCACAGCCAACGATGCCAATGCGTATCATGCTCGGTTCGTCCGATCGTCTGATGTTGAGGGAAATGCGACCGTTCTCCTTGACGAACTCCTTCCTGGTCGCCGACGAACAGGAGCCGCACGATGTCCGAGGTTAGCGAAGCCGCTGCTGAGAAGCAAACACGAAGTTCGCTGGCGTTGATGACGCGACTGTCAGTGATGATGTTCCTGCAGTACTTCATCCAGGGATCGTATTTGCCAATCGCATCAGTTTACGTGCAAGACACACTTGGATTCTCAGGAAGGCAAGTTGGCTGGTTTGGATCGGCCTTGGCTGTCGGTCCAATTCTGACACCGTTTCTGCTGGGGCAACTTGTGGACCGTCGATTTGCGACGCAGCGCGTGATTGCATTTTGCCATCTAAGCGGCGGTGTTCTGATGCTGGCTTTGTGTACACAATCGACATTTTGGCCCGTGATTGTCCTCGGCACTGCCTACTCGGTTGTTTACATACCGACGATGATGCTGACGAACTCGTTGGCATTCCAGCATTTAAGAAACAGTGACGTCGAGTTTCCTTGGGCGAGGCTCTTTGGAACGATTGGCTTCGTTGTCCCGGCGTTCTTGATCGAAGCCTGGTGGCTTAAGGGCATGGAAGGCGAGCAGTTAGACCAGGCCCGCGTGATCTGCTTCATTTTGGCCGGCCTGATGGGGCTGGTCATGGGAGCCTACTCGCTGTTCCTGCCACACACACCGCCGGCCGGGAAAGATAAGGATGATTACGCTCCGGGCATTATCATCCGAATGATGCGATATCGTCATTTCCTGGTGTTGGTGCTGATCAGTTTCCTGATTGCGATTGTGCACAAGTTCTTCTTTGTCTGGAACAGTCCTTTCCTGCGTGAGATTCTGGACAGCGGCGGCTGGGGAGGCGCGGCCGAAATGAGGATCAGCTCCATCGGCCAATTGTTCGAGGTCCTGGTCATGGTCGTGTTGGGATTCTCGATTGCCAAGTTTGGTTTTAAGGCAACTTTGATCACCGGCGCCGTGGCGTACTCGCTACGCTGCATTCTGTTCGCGATGGTGTTCAGCTTCGAACTGCCGTTTGCCGGACGGTTGGCGCTGGCCTTCACTGGACAAGCCCTGCATGGACTCTGTTTTGGTTGTTTCCTGGCAGCAGCATATATCTATGTTGATCGGGTCGCACCGAAGGACGTTCGCGGCAGTATGCAGACGATGTATGGTACATTTGTCATTGCCCTGGGCTTCTTTGCTGGCGGTTTCATTGCGGGCGAGGTGGGCGATGCGTTCAGCACGGAAACCGGAATTCGCAACTGGACCATGATCTGGCTCAGCAGTGCGGCATTGGCGGCTGTTTGCGTCGCTGGATTGATGCTGTTCTTTCCTGCCAGAGTGCCCGATCCAGACGATGTCTCAACTTCTGAAGCATGATTACTGGAATCGAATCAAGAGATGCCTCAGCGCACGAAACAAGCCACCCTCGACGTGTGAGAGTGGCTTGATCGTTGGAACGAACGTCAGACCAACGACTGAAACGGTTCCAGCCATGCCGCCGCTTCCACGGCGGAGGTCTTGCTGTAACTGACTTACACCGTGGGATCCGGATCAATAGGAGCGGGAACATTGCGGATCTCTTCACGGATCCTTGGTGCGGGCACATCTGGCGACGCGCCAGTTTCGCCATCGACTGACTTGCTGCCCCCCTTGCCCTTGCCCTTCGGGCGACTACAAAGCGAGGATAGCTTGCTTTTCATGCTGGCCATTTTGTTCCGCATCGTCGTCATCAGTTCGACACCGTGGCAAGACAACTTGCTACTGCCACCTTTGCCAGACTTGGCGGTTGAACGCTGTACATGTCCCCCCTTCTTAGCGGCGACACGCTGAACCTGACCGCCCCCTCCTTTTTTTGCCGAGCCAGATCGCTGTACGTGGGCCACATGCGATTTGCCTTTGCCTACGCTTGACCGTTGCGCATGGCCCCTGACACCTTTGCCACCACATTTCGAGCCACAACGTTGAACATGGTCGCCACTCTTCTGTGAGCAACCACAACTGGCGGCGTTTTTGCCACCACTCAACATTGCATCGAGAAGGTCAGACGCCGATGCCTGGCTCGAGGCACCCAACGTACACAGGCTCGCAACGGCCAGCAACGCGAAGGCTGTTTTGAATTGATTCGTCATTTTGGGGAGTTCCTTTTCTGAAGTTACCTAAGTCCGGAGATCTGTGACTCGATGCTCTCAGTTGCGCAAGTTCGAGTCGGAGCACGGCTTGGAGTTGTCCAACACGCCCGTCGTTGGTGTTAATCGTCGAACGCCATGGCAATATGCAATTCCGACTATCGGAAGATAGGAGATTTGCCCGGTACCCTGCCGGTCCTGCGGATTGTGGCGATCGGGGTGACGTTTTGGATCGGAGACGAGTTGCCCGGCTGGGGAAGACGGTGCAACGACTTGCACTATACCGATTAGCAAAGCAGACCGACCGCAAATCCGTTAGTGCGTGTCGCGCTGACATGTAGCGTCCGCAGCGCTTTGTTTCATGAGTCGAAACGGCGAAATTCCGCTACCGTGAATCGGCACCCGCCTTAGTCGCCAAACCGCTTGACGTCTTGCCCTGTGGAAACGAGCCGAATAATTCCGCCATACGGGCCCGAGAGAAAGGCCTGCCCATCCGGCGAAAAGGCAAATCGATGCGGAGATTTCTCCGGTGCGGTCGCCATCGCGTCACTCCGCGCATGATACGAATGCAAATCGCCTTGCTTGAAAGTAAAACGGCAGCGATTCCCG
>JASLRF010000626.1 GCA_030744095.1 Pirellulaceae bacterium
GACAAAGGCGTCCGCGTCGCCAAGAAGGCGTTTCAGACCATTACCAATCGACTTGAGCGAGACACCACGATCTCCAAATACGCCGTCCGCATTCAGCCGCAGAAAACCTGACGGTACATTTATTGCTGGGAGTTGCCTAACCGCTTCGATCCGTGTGCCGAGCTGGTGGCAGATCGCGATTCCAGCCAGGCCTTGGATGGCGGCAGGCAGAATGACCGGCAGGTTGACTTCCTAACCGGAGTTGTTTGCCCTCCCTCGGAAGTGGGTGATCGGTCTTGGCTGATTGGTGAATTCGCCTGCGGCGCAATGGGCGTTTGGGAAGGGACGGCGCTGGCCATCGGCAGCGACCTCAATGGCTTTGGCCACGAATGGGCGGAGGTCAGTGGATCGGGAGGTTTGGCGGTGTATCGACTGCACGAGCCGAACACCATTCTGCTGGGAAGAACCGGCGAAGACCTTGCTCCCGTCGCGGTTCCCGACGAATATCTGAAGCCAACCAACGACCCGCGCGTCCTCGGTGATGGTGAACCCACGACGGTCTTCCGATATGATGTGGTTTGGGAATTTGTCTCGGCGATTACCGAGCAGCGTGACGCCATTCCCAGTTCTTTTGATGGAATCTGCGCTCAAGTCGTCGCCAACAACGTGTTGGCGTCGTACGACGAACGACGTTGGGTGGAAATCCCTGACGAATCCCGCAAGAAGCAATAGGAATCTCATGGCAACAGCCGTCGACAAGACGCAGATCACGCCCCGACGTCTAGAGAGGAGCGAATTTCACGCGCTGATGGGTATCCAAGTGCTCGGGACTGGCTCGGCCGCACCTGAAGAAATCGTGCGTAACGAGGATCTCTCTGCTTTGGGTTACGACGCCGATTGGATTATCCAGCGAACGGGCATTCACGAGCGTCGTCGCGCGCCTGTCGGAATGGCCACCAGTGATCTGGCATTGGCGGCAGCCCAACAGTGCCTCGAGCAGGCCAAGGTCGAAGCTAGCGATGTCGATCTGATCGTCATCGCCACCATGACACCGGATACACGTATGCCTTCGACTGCGTGTCATCTGCAACGTAAGCTCGGTGCGACTGCTGCTTCGGTCGATGTCAACGCGGCTTGCGCTGGATTCATGTACGGTCTGACCACGGCAGCGCAGTTCGTTAAGACCGGCAGCAGCAAATGTGCCTTGGTTGTCGGTGCGGACATCATGTCGCAAACGGTTAACCCAGCCGATAAGAAAACGTATCCACTGTTTGGTGATGGCGCTGGTGCCGTGCTGTTGGGGCCCGGCCAGAAAGAACAAGGCCTCGTTTCGTACACCCTGGGTTCGGACGGTAAGCGTGCGGACTTGTTGTGCATCCCCGCGGGCGGAACGCGGGAACCAATCACCGCGAAGGGGCTGATTGACAATCGACATTTCATCCAAATGGATGGCCGTCCAGTCTTCAAGTGGGCCGTCCGTCTGGTTGCTGATTCCATCCGCAGCGCGCTGGCACACGCCAAGCTAAGCGTGGACGACCTCGATCGGGTTGTATTGCATCAGGCCAACATCCGAATCATCGAGGCAATTGCCAACGATCTGAACATCGACCGTGACAAAATGGTCATCAATCTAACCCGCTATGGAAACACTTCCGCCGCGAGTATCCCGCTGGCGCTGGATGAATCCATTCGCGAGGATCGCATCCACTCGGGAGACTTGGTGCTGATGAGTGGTTTTGGCGCAGGCCTCACGTGGGGCACGGCTTTGCTCCGCTGGTAGTGTGGCACACAGCGCGGCCGCGCCTGCGACCCTCCTGCGCTGCCATCGTGAATCCTGACAAGAACCTTGTTTGAAAGCATGTCGTGATTCGAATGCGGCTCTGGATCGACAGTAGTTGCAGACCGAAGAGTTTCCGAATTCAAACCAATTTGGAGTTCAGAATAGATGATCTTCAGAATCGTTGTATTGCTGGTCGCACTCGTGGCGACTCTGGCAAATCTATCGGCGTCTGCTCAAAGCGCCGAGATGCCTCGGCCCAACATCGTGTTCTTCTTCATCGACGACATGGGTTGGACCGACCTGGGCTTGATGGGAAGCGACTACTACGAATCTCCGCGCACGGACCAACTGGCGCAACAAGGCATGGTTTTTCGCGCCGCTTATTCCAACGGCCCCAATTGTGCGCCCAGCCGTGCTTCTTTGATGAGCGGCCAGTACACGCCGCGACACGGGATTTTTACAGTCGGCGATCCAAAACGTGGCAACCATCGCTTTCGTAAGCTGGAGCCGGTGCCTAACAAGACAGTCCTGGATGCCAGATTCGTGACGCTCGCCGAAGCACTAAAAGCCAGCGGCTACGCCACGGCGACCATGGGCAAGTGGCACTTGGGCGCGGATCCAACCACGCAGGGCTTCGATACGAATATCGCTGGCCGAGAATGGGGTAGCCCGAGTGGCGGTGGCTACCATAGTCCATACGAGTATCCGAATCTGGTGAACCAGGATCCCGGCGAGTACCTGACAGATCGCTTGACGGACGAAGCGTGCACGTTCATCGAAGCACATCGCGCCGAGCCGTTCTTTCTATATCTGACACATTACGCCGTGCACACACCGATTCAAGCCAAAGCCAAGTTGACCGAAAAGTTCGCTGCGAAGACAAAAGGGAAACACCACACCAACGCTAAGTACGCCGCGATGATTTCGAGCGTTGATGAGAGTGTTGGTCGTGTACTGGACACACTGGACCGTCTAAAGCTTGCCGACAACACGATCGTCCTGTTCTGCTCGGACAACGGCGGCCACAGCGGTGCCACTTCGAACTCGCCTTTGCGCGGCGCGAAAGGCATGTTGTACGAAGGCGGAATCCGTGTTCCGATGATCGTCAAATGGCCAGGTGTGACGAAAGCGGGGTCGGTTTGCAACGAACCGGTCATCGGCATCGACTTCTATCCGACGCTGCTGGAAGTCAGCAAGACCGACCCACCTAGCGCTACAGAGTTGGACGGCAAGAGTCTTGTGCCACTCTTTCGCGACGCTGCGGCGTCGCTTGATCGGCGTGGGTTGTACTGGCACTTCCCCTGCTTTTTGCAGGGCAGAGGCGATCCACACGGCGGCCCTTTTCGCACGACACCGGCCGGAGCGATTCGGATGGGCCAGTGGAAGCTGATCGAATGGTTCGAATCCGGACGCATCGAACTCTACAATCTCCGCGACGACATCGGCGAACAGCATGATCTGGCCAAGGCCAATCCCAACAAGGCCGGGCAGTTACTGACGGCACTCCGTCAATGGCGAAAGGAGGTGGACGCTCCGATTCCCTCGATCCCCAATCCAAAGTATCAGCCCTGACTTCGCGATTATTTCGGAGAATGCCTGGCACGGCGTGCCTGATGGAGTCTGCCGCCGTCTTGCAGTACACGTGTATTCGAGGGCCGACGGGCTGGACAAACATGGTCACAGGCCGCGGCACTCCTTTTACACAGCGATTTGCGGCGCCGCCGCAAGAATCGGGTGGGCGGGCCGCAGACACATAATAGAATCTGGGCATGAATGACTACGACCGAATCGCCCGCGTGATTAGCTATCTCGACGAGAACCACATTGAACAACCGACGCTGGCACAGCTCGCCGAACGGGCTGATCTGAGCCAGCACCACTTTCACCGACTCTTTTCCCGCTGGGCCGGCGTAACGCCAAAGGGCTTTCTTCAGTGTCTGACGCTCTCACGTGCCAAGGAGGCTTTGGAAGCTGGCGAAAGTGTGCTTGACGCCGCATTTAACACGGGTCTTTCTGGGCCAGGACGTCTGCACGACCTGTGCGTGAACCTGGAAGCCGCTTCGCCAGGCGAAGTGAAATCGGGTGGCGAGGGTTGGACGATTCGGGCGGGATTCGGTGAGAGCCCGTTCGGAACCTGTCTCATCGGAGTCAGCCCTCGGGGGATTTGTCATCTGTCGTTCGTCGAGTCGAAAAACCGGCACACGGGCGCCGTTGCGATCGAAAAAGACTGGCCGCTTGCGCGAATTGACTGGGACGATGACCCTGCGGGAGTTGTCGATTCGATCTTTGCGAAGCCCACTGACTCGAACGACAGATCGCCCTTGAAAGTATTTGTTCGCGGCACTGAGTTTCAAGTGCGCGTGTGGCGGGCACTGCTTCAGATCCCAAGAGGTTCGTTGACCAGCTACGGGCGAATCGCCGAATCGCTGGGAGATCGTGGCGCCGCGCGGGCGGTCGGTAGCGCGGTTGGACGGAATCGGATGGCCTACTTGATCCCCTGCCATCGTGTGATTCGCGAGACCGGTATTTTCGGCGACTACCGCTGGGGAAAGACACGAAAGAAAGCCCTCGTGGCCTGGGAAAGCTCATCTCAGTCGTAGCCACCTCGATGTGGCTTTTGGCGGTTTTCTGTCCAGCTAGGCTCTGTCCAAAAACCCAAATACCCTCACCCTATCCCTCTCCGTGCGAAAAAAAACGACGCGACTAATCCTCCCGCGTCGCTTCAAACCCGCAGAGAACGGGCCGTCCTTCTTGGGCCTTCAATTCGATATGCAAAACCTGCTCAACTTCCACGCCCTGAAATGTCTTGACCAACGGGCGAAAACGGCCCCCTGTCGCGGCAACGATGTCGAGGTTCTCGCTGACGGTCTCGCCTTGAAGCTGAACGTTGAAAACGCGCTGCCCCGGTTTCAGTTCATCTGGCTCGGTGAAGTAGAGACGGATGGTGTATCTGCCTCTCCCTTCATCCAACAGCCGGAACGTCAATTCCTTCGTGTCGTGGTAGTACGAAGAGAAGACCCAGGGAATCGACTTATTAGCAACACGAGCCGTTTCGGCCTGTCGATAAGTGAACGATTGGGGGGAGTGCTTATACTTGGGCAACCAGTTTCCAAACGCCCCAGCCACGTTGTTTTGCCCGGCGTAGGGGAGCCACAGACGGCCGGTGTCATCGGTGCGGAATCCTGGTGCGCCCAGGTTGACTGCCACATGTTTGACTGGCGTGAGTTTTTCCAACAGACTGCCGCGTGAGCTGAATCCCCATGCTTGAGCCTGTTGGCGGGGATACAATACGAGTGACGTCTGAATGCCGACACTGCAAACGCACCCCGCCCGACCTTCAGGTGCCACAAACAGACCGTTGGCTGGCACGGCGCCCGTGTTGCAGGCGAGCTGCATACCTCCGATCGGCGTGTAGCCCGCTTGTTCGTCGAGATTGTAGTGGGCAAAACCCCCTGAACCAGCATTGCCAAAAATGCAGTTGGCTGACGCAAGCAGGTGGTCGCAACCGGAATAGCCGCGGAGGAAGTTCATTGTCGTCTTCTCGCCTGTCAACGGGTTCGTCACGAGGCGTGGGGTCCCGGTTTTCAAGTTCCAGGCGCCTGGCTCGGCATAGATAAAGTCGCCAACGATGATGGGTCGTTTGCGATAATTGCGCCGACCACCCCAGATCATCTTGCCGCTAGTCGCATGGAATGCGTACATCGCGCGGCGTGCGAACTCACCCTTGTTGAATTCCTGATAGGGATGACCAATGCTTCCGATTCCGGTCACCACGACGATGTTGTCCTTCACCATGCAGATGATGCCTGATCGCTGCCCGATCACGCGATCGTCGACGGTGATGTCCGAGAAGTTAAATGGCTGCTGCCAGGCGACGCTGCCGTCACGCTGGTTGACGGCCACCAACTTCCCGAGATCCGGCTCGATCGGTTTACCGCGACGGTCGACGGCGCGATCTTTGACTTTATCGTCCTTGACGGTATTCTCGAGCGCTGTCAGTTTCTCAGCATCGGTCAGCTTACGATCGACGAAGAAGACCTTGCCGTCGCCGACCGCGATCCCATCGTGCTCGATCCCACCACCCTGATAGGTCCATGCGGTTTCTCCACCGTCGACATCGATGGCGAACAGCCCGTCTGCGACTTGGTGCGAGGCTCGACGCCGACTCTCGTCGTGCCGTGAATGGCTCCCGAGTAGCAAGTCGCCTTGGCGTGCAATCCAACCCCAATAGGCATGTTCTGCATTGGCTGGCGGACGGAAGTGATTGTGAGTTTTGCCTGTGATGCGATCGAGTTGCAGACATTCTTGGTTGTTAATGACAACATAGAAGTACTGCTCGTCTGCGGCGAGGTTCGACGTACCCGCGGGGAGATCCTGGCGAGTTGCTCCCGGTATCCACCGTTCCCAATACTTGCGGCCGTTGTAGACGTCGTACGCCATGACCAGATCGTAGCCTGAAAGTAGAGCAACTCCATTGACGACCAACGGCAGCGGACCACGGGCGTGCCGATCGATCCGTTTACGCGGGCCGGGGTTGCCGTACCAGAGGACACCGAAGGGGCCGTGGACGGCGACATCTTCGCTGCAGTAGGTGTTGGCGGCGTTGGCGTAGTTGTGCGTCCAGTTCGTGGTGCCGGGCTGTTTGTGGCGTTTGCAGTAGAGGGCGTTATGGTTGAGGATCGTCGTCAGTTCCTGAGTTTGTCGGTATTGTTCGGGGAGCGCGTAATTGGGTGTCTTTGCAGATGTAGCCCCGAGCACCAGTTGACCGCCTTGAGGACGTGTTACCCGGATCAGCTCATCGATCGGTGCCGATGCGGTATCCTCTGTAAACGTTCGCTGATCGATGACCAAGTTGAAGTTGAAGGGCGGATAGGGCAGCCTGTGGATGGAGTCGGTCGCTACGGCCGTGATATTGATCCGGCCACCGTAGAGTTTTTCGCCGGCCAGCCATGCCCGTGCGTTGTCGATCCCCTTTCGGTCGATGTCAACGACTTCGATCGTCAGTCGTGTCATTCTGGCGAGTGCTGCGGCAAGCTGTCCGTCGCCGCCACCGACGATGAGGCAGTAGCCATCACGAATCGATGTCTGCTGGAGGACCTGGTACGCGATCTTCTCGTAGTGAGGATTGGCCACGAGAGGGAGGACTGGTCTGCTGGTGACTATTTTGGGTTCGGATCGGTTGCCAGGCTGGAAACAGCGAACCTTGCCATCGATCGTGCTGACGAAAAGTCGCTCGTTGGACACGGCCAGCCCCCGGACGCGTGAGTCGGTTTTCGCCTGCCAGAGGATTTTGCCAGATTCCATGGACAGCGCCACGACTTTGTCTTCACCACCGGCGTAGACGACGTCGCCCGCGACAACCATCACCTCGTTTGCCTTAAGCGGTGTCATCCAGTTTGACTGTGCGGAAAACTTGTCGAACAGAAGTTTGGCGGCGGCGGGCCATTGCTCCTGGAACGGCTTGAGTGACCACCGCAAGTTGCCGTTACGAATCGCCTTGCCACGTTCGGAGTCGGCACCGTGGCGAGCGATCTCCGCCAGCCCAGCCTCACATGTAGCAACGCGGTGCTTCTTGTAGGCATCTTCGAATTCGCGACAAATCGTGTCGGCCATTTCGCCGAGTCGATTCTGTGGAATGGCCAAGATGTGATAGTCGGTGGCGACGATGGCGAGGTCACCTGGGAAGGCGATCCGCCGAGCGTTAAACCAATTGAAGACGAGTGTCCCGCTTTGCTCGCGACCATATTTGTCCGTCCAAGTCGCTGCTGGATCGTAGGCCAACTGCGCTGCCTGGCCGAAGACGATGCGGTCATCCCATAACTGTGCGTAGCTGCCGCCACGATAGAAGCGGTATTGGTGTGACTTGTTGACGTTAGGGTCGGGCGTGGCGAAGGGGATGGGCTGGCCGTTGTCCTTACGCCATCGGGTGGGCGCGACGCGGGAGGTCAGATAGATACTCTCGCCGTCGGCCAATGGGTAGCCTTGCGGACTCGGGCCGTTGTTTCCCGTACCCGAGAGTGGACGTCGGTATTTGAGCTGGCCCGTCAAAGCATCGACGGCATAAAGGTAGATCCCTTCAGAAGGAAACAGGCCAGCGGTGAAGTAGGCCACACCATTGTCGATCATGACGCCGGCACGCACGGGCCACGTCGATCCGAAGCGACCGTATCCGAGCAGTCGCTGCTCGTTGATGGCAGCGTTGAATTCCCAGATCGACTTGCCGGTGATGGCGTCGAGGCAATGGACATGTCCATCGTCAGAGCCGATGTAGGCACGTCCCTCCCAGATTGTCGGTGCCAGTCGCGGTGCTGCGTCGGTGGTGAACGTCCAGAGGACGTGGCCATGTTCGGCGTTGATTGCGTAAACCCGGTTTTCCCCGGAAGCGGCTAGGAAGGCGACCGAGCCGACGACAGTCACCTGATACGCGTCGTCGTAGTTGACATTGGGCGCGGTCTTGTAAGCACCATACCCGTCAACGTTCAGCGGCCAGCCTTCGGCCGGTGGAAATGCCGGCTCAAATACCCACGCCAACCCCAACGGCGGAGAGAGTTCCTCGGCTGTCACCCCGGTGCGCTGATTGTCGTGCGCATAGGTAGGCCAGTCCTCTGCCTGGGTAAAGGATGACCCTACAAGCATTGATGCAATGATGGCGGCAGCACGACACATGGTTTCATTATAGCGTCTGGGTCGCGCTGCCGTCCTGAAGACAATCAACGGGTCGTTCGACGCTGGGAGTGTTACGATCTCGGCATTGGAGGCACGCAAAGGACGAGCACCAGACGGGGTGGACCGGACAACTTGTGGCTGTTTCTGAGATAAACGGGGGTTGCCAACGCACCGCCAAAAATGGCTTTGGCAGTAATCAGGCGCTATACTGCTCTGCATCGAACGCGGCACATCTTCGAGATGGAAGGAACTTGAAAACCTCGCACGAGCTTGAAACACTTGAACTCGCTATGCCCGACAAACTCACTCACGTCGTGCATCTGAGCCCGATTGGAAATCGCGTCGTTATCCGCACTGAATCTTGATGGCATTCGAATCAATGACCGACGTACTCAAAAAGCTGGTTGATTCCAACGGATTTCAGTATTTCGTGCTCGCGATGATTGCTGCCGCGGCAATTCTTGTGGGGATCGAAACGTTTCCGTCGGCTACGGCGAACTACGGTGACATGATCAACTTTCTGAACCGGTTGATTCTCTGGGTATTCGTTCTGGAAGCTGCGCTGAAAATGGCGCAGCATGGCGGTCGGTTCCTACGCTACTTTTACGACCCCTGGAATGTCTTTGATTTCGTCATCATTGCCGTCTGCTTTCTGCCAATCAACGCCCAGTATGCGGCGGTTCTGCGGCTGGCGCGTGTATTCCGTTCGTTACGTTTGGTGACCTCGCTACCGAAGCTGCAGTTGCTGGTCAACTCTCTCTTGAGGAGCATTCCATCCATGATTTATGTGGGCATCATGCTGCTTCTCTTATTCTATGTCTACGGTGTCATGGGCGTTTTTCTGTTCCGCGCGAACGATCCAGTACATTTCGTGAACTTGCCGACGTCCATGCTGACGCTGTTCCGCGTGGTGACGCAGGAGGACTGGACGGACGTCATGTACATCCAGATGTACGGTTCCGATATTTATCCCTATGTAAACACGACTGATATCGAGCCGGTTCCTAGCGCGCGGCCCGTTTTTTCCGCGCTGTTCTTCGTTTCCTTTGTGTTTCTCGGCACAATGATCATGCTGAATCTCTTCATTGGTGTGATCCTCAACAGCATGGACGACGTACAAGAACAGAGGGAACGAGATCTCCGCAGCAAAGATCTGGCGTCACGTGGACAACTAGATTTGGAACAGGGAATTGCGGCGATCGATCAACAGCTGGACGCTATCAAGCAACAACTTCAGTCGCTCCGGTCGTAGTCGCATCAAGCGAAGGCCGACATCCACGGGATTCCGTTGTTTTGGCTTGCCGTCAGAGTCGGACGAATCTTGGTTCTCTCGAATGGTTGATGCATTTGGAATGTTTAGGTAGAAACATCCTTTCATGTAGAGGCATCCTATAATCCCAATCAGGTGACCGTTGATTGTAGAGGTCGCCCGTTCGATCGCCAGCGGCGATACCCGTCACTGCACACGGCGACCTTGCCTGCGACGAACGACGACAACCTAAGAGACGCGGCCGATCACCGGCGCAACCGCAAGGCATCTGTGCGGCCGAGGAAAATCCAGAGGGAGGTTTCGAGATGGCCAAGTTAGCCGAAGGTGTGAGCAGTCCAGAGGTCAAGAAGCTCCAGCAAAACATCAACAAGGTTTTGGGCAAGGGCACCGTCAAGGAAACCGGTTCCTACGACGAAGCGACGACGCGGGCGGTCGCCGAGATGCAGAAGACGCTAGGCCTCGCGCAGACCGGTACCGCTGATGACAAGACCTTGAACGCGGTCAAGGAGGCGATGGAGCCGCGCACCCAGGTCACGGTCAAGGGAAAGACCGCCTGGGTCACCAAGTCACAGCTTGCCCAGCTCAAGTCCAAGGCCAACGCGAAGGCAGCAGGTGCCGTCCAGGGATACGTCAACATGGCCAACGAGACGAAGCTGCTTTGGGATGCGCACGACAAGAATCGCAAGGACAATTGGTTCATA